>JAWWAM010000015.1:0-18842 GCA_033721715.1 Marinobacter sp. | reverse complement strand
TAACACCAGCCTGGACATGGATCTGGTCCACAAGCTCACTGGCCGGCGGCTCCAGCCACTGACCGCCCGCCAGTCGGCGCGCCTGTTTGCCGACTGCGATCCGGGCTTTCAGCCACCGGTAGGGGCGGCTTACGACATACCGGTGCTGGTCGACCAGGATGTGCTGGATTTCTCGCGTTCCCTGATGTGTTGTGGTACCGACAACACGCTGCTGGAGTTGGACCGTACTTCCCTGGCCAGGGCATTGGCCGATGCCACACCGGGGCACCTGGTAATCCGTGGCCAAAACAACGGAGAGCGCGAGGCCCTTACTCTTGAAGAAGTAGCCGACAAACTCCAGAAGCTTTATCGCCTGCCGCCCATGCCGGCATTGGCGTTACGCATTCTCAGGCTCACGGCCAACACCGAGGCTACGGCCCGTGAGTTGGCGGAACTGATTGAATTCGACCCCAGTCTTACGGCGCAGATTATGCGTTATGCCCGCTCAGCACTCTTCCATTACCCCGGCCAGATCAATTCCGTTCAGGAAGCGGTTACCCGCGTGCTTGGTTTCGATCGTGTTGCTCACATTGCACTTGGCATTGCCTCCGTCCGCGCTTTCGAAGTGCCGCGCCAGGGCATGCTGGGGATGGATCAGTTCTGGCGGCATTCCCTCTACTGCGCCTTCCTGTGCCAGCGCATGGCGCCTAAATGTAACGCTGACAAAGGGCTCGCCTATCTTTGTGGTTTACTACACAACTTCGGCCTGTTGCTGATCGGGCATCTGTTCCCGCAGGAATTCAGCGAGCTCAACACCCTTCGTGAAGCCAACCCTGAAGCCAGCATGCATTCACTGGAGCAGCAGGTATTCGGTGCTGATGACAGCCAGCAGATGCTGGCCGTTGGTCACGGTGCCATTGGCGGAATTCTCCACCGCTTGTGGGAATTGCCGGACCCGGTGGTCAAGGCAGCCGGCATGCATCAACACCAGGGGTATCATGGAGAGCATGAAAACTATGTGCTCATGGTTCAGCTTGCCAACGGGTTGCTTAAGGAGAAGGGCATTGGTGACGAGTTCAACCCGGATGACCTGACGGCCCTGGCAGCGCCTCTGGGGCTTTCCGGCAGCGATATCACCAACCTCAGTGAGGAGATCGACAAGGTTTCCGGAGATCTGGACGCACTGGCACTTTCCCTGTCATCCTGACCCCCGAACGATTGCACAATACACCCTGATGTAACCTTTTGGTGCATGCTACGGAGGTCCACTTTCTCTGAAGTGGCTGAGTTCGTATAATGCGCCTTCTTCGGCGTGGCCCTGCGGGCCATGACCGGCGAGAGGCTGTCGCAAAGCCGCGGGGTTTTGCCACAGCTTTTCAAATGATAATGACTACAACGGGAGCACAGCGTTATGAGAATCATCATGTTAGGCGCACCAGGCGCAGGTAAGGGGACTCAGGCCCAGTTCATAACCGAGCGGTTTGGTATTCCCCAGATTTCCACCGGTGACATGCTGCGTGCAGCGGTCAAGGCCGAGTCGGAGCTTGGTAAGCAGGTCAAGGAAGTGATGGCCTCTGGTGGCCTGGTGTCTGATGACATCATCATTGCGCTGATCGAAGAGCGGGTAAAACAGCCGGACTGCAAGAATGGCTTCCTGCTTGATGGCTTTCCACGCACCATTCCCCAGGCTGAAGCCCTGAAAGATCAGGGTATTGAAATAGACTACGTGGTCGAGATTGCTGTTGACGACGAGGAGATAGTGAGTCGTTTGTCCGGCCGTCGTGTTCACGAGGGCAGTGGCCGAATCTACCACGTGAAATACGATCCGCCCAAAACCGAAGGCAAGGATGACGAAACCGGCGAACCCCTCGTTCAGCGCGCCGATGACCAGGAAGAGACGGTCCGCAAGCGCCTGAAAATCTACCACGAGCAGACGGCTCCGCTGGTCAACTATTATCAGGACTGGGCGAAGAAAGATCCGGCTGCAGCCCCCAAATACGTACGGGTTGAGGGCGTGGGCGGTCTGGATGATATCCGTGACCAGATTCTTACCCAACTGAAGTAACCGCGTGAAATTACTGGCACTGGATACCTCGTCGGAGGGCTGCTCGGCAGCCCTGCTGGCAGACGGCAGCGTGACGGAGCGCTTTGAACTTGCACCGCGGGGGCATACCCGCCTGCTGATGCCCATGGTCCGTGAGCTTCTTGCCGAGCAGGGGCTGGTGCCGGCTGAGCTTGACGCCCTGGCCTTCGCCTGTGGTCCGGGGTCTTTTACCGGGCTGCGAATTGCTACCGGGGTGGTCCAGGGCCTGGCTTATGGTCTGGATGTACCCGTGGTTCCGGTGTCGTCGCTGGCGGCCGTGGCGGCCGATGCTATTGCCCGTTTCTCACTCTCTGAAGGCGACGGCATCGCTGTGGCGTTTGATGCCCGTATGGGCGAAGTCTACTGGGCGTGCTATGTGTGCCAGGCAGGCCGTCCGCAGTTGCTTGGGGACGAACAGGTGTGTGCCCCGGAATCGGTCGCTCTGGTACCCGGTGTCCGCCGCTGGTTTGGTGTGGGCCAGGGCTGGGGCTTGAGGGAGGATTTTCCGGACAATGTCATCGGGGCCATGAAGGACGTCGACGACACGCTGGTTCCCAGAGCGTCCAGAGTGGCCGGATTAGCGGCGCATGCATTTCAAGAAGGAAAGGGTGTGGCTGCCGCCCAGGCCCAACCCGTCTATATTCGTGATGAAGTGGCCTGGAAAAAACTCCCGGGCCGCTGACAACCTCCCTGCTACCATACGGAAACACTGCCCATGGAACTGTGGCACATTATTGTATTGGCCATTATTCAGGGACTGACGGAATTTCTTCCGATCAGCAGCTCCGCCCATCTGATTCTGCCGTCACAGATCCTGGGCTGGCCAGACCAGGGCCTGGCCTTTGATGTGGCAGTGCACGTGGGCACCCTGGCGGCAGTGGTGTGGTATTTTCGCACGGAAGTTGTCCGGCTTAGCGTTGCCTGGGCCGGAGATACAGCCCGTGGTCGGGTGGGGCAGGACAGTGGGCTTGCCTGGGCGGTCATCGCAGGCACCATTCCGGCTGGTCTGGCAGGGCTGTTGCTCAATGATTTTATCGAGTCCTCACTGCGTTCGGGACTGGTGATTGCTGCCTCCACCATCGGTTTTGGCCTTGTGCTCTGGTGGTCGGATGCCGTAGGGCGCCGTGCCCGGGAGTTGCCTTCTCTAACTTTGAAAGACGCAGTGATTATCGGCCTGGCCCAGGCGCTGGCATTGATTCCTGGCACCTCCCGTTCCGGGATTACCATCACCGCTGCGTTGTTCCTGGGCTTTGGCCGGGAGGCGGCGGCGCGTTTCTCGTTCCTGCTTTCGATTCCGCTGATTCTCGCTGCCGGGCTGCTGAAAACACTCGAGCTGGTGGAGCAGGGTGGAGCCACCGATTGGGCGGCCATTGCATTGGGCGCTGCGCTTTCGTTTGTCAGCGCGGTGATCTGTATACATCTGTTCCTGAAGTTTCTGGAGCGGCTTGGCCTCATGCCCTTTGTCATCTACCGGCTCGTTCTTGGTTTGTTGCTGATAGTCATGCTGTGGTAGGTCTTGCTGTGGCAGTCGTTGGCTGAGGCCGGTTGCGAAGGGTAGAGCAAATTGTGAACAGCCAGCTTTTAAAACCGGGATAAATCTTCCATAATCCGGATTCAGTTGTAACCAGAATCGGTGTGCCTGAAATGATTGGTGGTGTAAATCCAAACAGCGGTCTTCCTTTCCAGTCCGGTAATAACAGCCCGGTCAGGGAGCGCAGTGATGTTGCCCGTGCGCCTGCAACTGCACCGGAGAGCAACAGCGATGCCGTTCGCCGGGATCTGTCCGACACCCCTTCCCGAAATGCCGAGCTACGGCCCATACCTTCTGCAGAGTCTCTTGAGCGACGCATTGAAGCGCGCCAGGCGGCAGAAGATGTCAGGCTGGAGCGGTTTCGCGCCGATGAGATGCCCCTGAATACCTCAAGAGCCTTGTCCACGTTTGCCGATGTAGCCGCGCGCGGCGATACCTCCGATAATGGCCTGTCCGGCATCGATATTCTGGTTTGATGTCTTCCCGAAACAACGTCCCTGAACTTGCCGTTGCCTGCAGCCCTCTGGGTGATGGTCTTGCCGCCCGGTCACTGGCAGAGCAGCTGTCGTTGCCTTTTCTGGGCACGGTGCGCCCCCGCGACATCCGGGATTATCCGGTATTGCTGTTCTCCGATGAGCATGGCCTCGGTCTGCAGGTTACCGGCAAGGGCGCCCCGGGCCCGGTCAGGGCCGAGTTTGTTACCGGTAAGGCGGGATATCGCCGGGAACATGGCGGTGGTACGGGCCAGTTGATTGCAAAGGCGGTCGGCTTGCAGAAAACCCGCAAACCGTTGCATGTCCTGGATGCCACCGCCGGCCTTGGGCAGGATGCGTTTGTGCTGGCGTCCCTGGGCTGTCAGGTCACGCTTTTCGAGCGCTCACCGATAATACACGCGTTGCTCAGCGACGGCCTCGCCAGAGCCGCTCTGAATGAGCAGAGTGCGCCGCTGGCTGCGCGCATGTTGTTGCAGCCTGGAAACAGTATCGAGTGGCTGCACAAGGCGGAAAACGGGGCTGCGGATGTTATCTATCTGGACCCGATGTTCCCTCATCGTGACAAGTCAGCCTTGGTGAAAAAGGAAATGCAGGTATTCCGCACAGTGGTCGGGGACGATGACGATTCAGCCGAGCTGCTGGCCGCAGCGTTGGCAGTGGCAACCTATCGGGTGGTGGTCAAGCGTCCCCGCAAGGCTGATCCGGTCAGCGGTCCGGAGCCGACTACCCGTATCGAGGGTAAAAGCAGCCGCTACGATGTCTACTCCATCAAGGCGCTTCCCGGCGGCTGACACAACCATTACAACCGGGGCTCTCAGGCCCCGAGCATGGTCACCTGCTGGATAGCCTGGCGTTTTTCCACGCTCAATACCAGGCGGGCATCTTCTGCAACCTCATCAAGGCCTTCGCTGTAGCACAGCAGGCCGTTTTCGTCCGTGGTGATAACGTCATTCTGCTGCATGTTGGCAATAAAGCTCCGGAACAGGGTCTTATCGAAAAATTCCGGGGCATTGAGGCCAAACAGTATAGACATGCGCTCGGCCAGCAGGGTGCTTTGCTCTTCCAGCTCGGTGGCAGTGATCTTGCCAGAACCGTACTTGCGCAGTATTCCGATAGCGATATGGTAGCGTTCCAGGGTCTGAATAATGAACCGGGAAAGTATCCGTAAACGAAGCATGGCGTCGGTGCCCTCTTCAGGCCGGCTGATCCGGTCGTCTTCCTCCTCGAAAAGCAGGCCTCTGGCCACCAGTACATCAATCCACTGATTGACGACAATGGCGATGTCGTCCGGATGATATCTCAGGAACAGCTCAGATTTCAGGTAGGGGTAGGCAACACCTGCAAGGAACTCGATCTTGTCCCTGCGCAGCGACTGCTTGTTCTCGAACAGGCTGGCGATCAGCGATGGCAGGGCGAACAGATGTTGTATGTTGTTGCGATAATAGGTCATTAATATGGCGTTGCTGCCCTCCAGAGCGATGATGTCGCCGAGCTTCTGGGGCTGGCGGGTAACCAGTCCCATATTTTCACAGTAAGCCACCCAGTCCCTGCCACTGCCTTCCGGCAGGGTAACCGTGTCCGCATATGGGAAGGCTTTCAGCAGGTCTGCATACTGATCCATCAGGCGGATCAACTGGCCTTCATCCATAGCCAGTCGCTCGGTGCCCAGCAGGGCAGTGGCGGTAATGCCGATGGGATTGACGGCAACAGCGGCATTGATATTGGAAGCAACACGGGTTGCCAGGTCAGACACGGCATGGTTCAGCCACTTTGGCCGGTACTCGGAGTTGTAGGCTTCTTCGCGCCAGCTGGGCTCGATTTCGTCCAGCACATCCGAAAGGTGGATGGCGTCTCCGAAATTCAGCGACACCCGACCGAAAGAATTTCTCAGCTTGCGGACAGTCTTGGCCAGCGCGAACACGCTTTCCTTCTGTTTTTTCTTGCCCCGCAGTTCTCCCAGGTAGGACCGGCCTTCCATCACCTTTTCGTAGCCGATGTAAACCGGAACAAACACGATGGGCTTGCGGTGGTCACGCAGGAAACTGCGCACGGTCATGGAGAGCATCCCGGGGCGAGGTTGCAGCATCCGCCCGGTACGGCTGCGCCCGCCCTCGACAAAGTACTCAACGGAGTAGCCCCGGGAAAACATCACGTGCATGTATTCGTTGAAAACCGTGGCGTAAAGCGGGTTGTCACGGAAGCTTCGGCGCATGAAAAAGGCACCGCCACGGCGCAGGATGGGGCCGACAAGGGGCATGTTGAGGTTGATGCCCGCGGCAATGTGCGGAGGCATCAGACCGTTTTTGTAGAGCACATAGGACAGCAGCAGGTAGTCAATGTGGGAACGGTGGCAGGGAACATAGACCACAGCGTTGTCCTGGGCTACTTCCTTCGCTACCTGGATGTTGTTGATGGCGATGCCGTTGTAAATGCGGTTCCACAGGCGGGATAGCACCACTTCCAGGACCCGGATGGTAACAACCGACATGTTTGCGGCAATTTCGTCCGCGTACTTATAGGCCTTGGCGCGAACCTTTTCCGGAGGGATGTCGTCCTTACGGGCAGTTTCGCGTATCGCTTCCTTGACCGCCTGGGTGCGTACCAGCCCGCCGACCAGGGTCCGGCGATGGGACAGGTCCGGTCCCAGGACAGCCTGGCGCACGCGGCGGAAATGGGTGCGTAGAATACGTGCCAGTTTGCGATTGGCCCGATCCTCACTGTGACGGTACTCGTCGATGACCTGCTTCAGTGATAACGGCTGATTGAACTGCACATAGGTGCTGCGACCGTGCACCAGAATGATCAGGAACTTCTGTAACCGACCCGCCACAGACCAGGTGTCTGAAAGCACGAGTTTGACGACGGATTTCTCCTTGTCGGGGGAGCGGCCCCAGAAAAGGGAAACCGGTACAATCTGCACATCCTCTTCCGGATGTTCCAGGCCATGGCGAACCAGCGCCCGGAACTGGGTGGTGGGGATGGGTGTCCTGCGCCGTCGGAACAGGCCGCCAATTCTACGGTACAGGAAGAAAAAGGAATGGTTTGGCCCATTCTTCACTGGCAGGGAGGAGGACGCGCCTGGCAAGCCGGCGCTCAGCACTTCCTGTTCCAGTACCAGACGGCTGGAGAGGGAGCTGTACTGCAACACATAGCAAACCGGCTTTTCCGGATCAAGGCCCAGGGCTTCGGCGCTGTTGCCGCTTACATCCGTCCGGACCCACAAAAACAGGATCTTGCGAAAAAGGGCCAGGATCAGGCTGCGAAGGCCCAGGAAAACACGCATAAATGGTCGCTCCGGTTCACAAAAACAGGCGCTAAGTTTACTTGGTTGCGTACGGTGCCGAAAGACATGATGTCGTTCAGTTGCATTGGGCCGGTGTGGTACATTTCCAGTTCATACTTCATGGTAGCTGCAGGATCCGGATTATGGCGATATGGACTCCCGGTTGGTCGACAAGAGCCCCAGGCGAGACGGACCTGGTGTTGGCCATTGCCGGTGACTCGGTGCTCAAGCCGGCTACCGGGTGGTTGAGCCAGTGGCAGACTGTATCCCCGTATACCGATACCGGGACGGGCCCGATCTATGTGGGTCAACTGGACGATCAGCCGGTGTACGTGGCCGAAGCCGATACCTTTCCCGGCGCGTTCGAGCCGGTACCGCTGAGAGACGCGCTGTTGATGATGGAGGACGCGCCCGCGGATATGCTGGGTACCGCATTCCAGGTGCACCACTGGTGGCGGGACCACCGGTTTTGTGGGCGCTGTGGCGGAACAACGGACCTGCACCCCCTGGAGAGAGCGAAGTGGTGCGAGGCATGTGGCATCCCCTGGTATCCGCGCCTGGCGCCGTGCGTCATCGTGGTTATCCGCCGCGGTGATCATATGCTGCTGGCCCGTTCCTCACGGGTAAAGCGCCATTTTTTCAGCCTGATTGCAGGGTTTGTGGAGCCTGGAGAGAATATTGAAGAAGCCGTGGCACGGGAGGTCAAAGAGGAAACGGGGCTGGATGTCAGCGGCGTCCGTTACCAGGCTTCCCAGCCGTGGCCGTTTCCCCATCAGTTGATGCTCGGTTTTTTTGCAGATTACGCCGGTGGGGATCTGGTTTTACAGGAAGACGAAATCGCCGAGGCCGATTGGTACCGGCCGGGGGAAATGCCTCCGGTGCCGCCGTCGACGACTATAGCCGGTCGCCTGATTTACGCCATGGCGGAAGAAATCACGGGGCAGAGGGCACAACCGTGACACCACCCAGGGTGCTGGTTTTTGATTCCGGTGTTGGCGGTCTGAGCATTGCTGCCTGTATCCACCACCAGTTGCCGGCAGTCCGGTTGGTATATCTGGCTGATAACGCAGGCTTCCCCTATGGCAACCAGCCAGAATCGGTTGTGATTGAGCGCAGTCAGGCCCTGATTGCCGCTGCGATAGAGGAGTATCCCTGTGACGTCATCGTCGTCGCCTGTAATACCGCCAGTACAGTGGTGCTTCCGCATTTGCGGGCAATGACATCCACGCCGGTCATTGGTGTTGTTCCTGCCATAAAGCCTGCCGTAGCGTTGTCTGTGAACCGCCGTATTGGTGTGCTGGCAACGCCGGCGACCGTGCGTCGCCCCTACCTGCATGAGCTGATCAGCGAGTTTGCTTATGGCTGTACGGTTGAGCGCCTCGGGCACCCGGATCTGGTTTACTGGATTGAGCGTCTTGTGACGGGTGTGCCGGTGTCGGAGGAATTGTTATACGGCGCGCTACAGCCGTTTCGCGACGCGGGTGTGGATACGGTGGTGCTGGGCTGCACCCATTACCCTCTGATCGCTGACCTGTTAAAAGCGCAACTGCCCGACGTGAAGTACTGGGTGGATTCCGGTGACGCCATAGCCCGTCGCGCGGCCTGGCTGCTTGAGCAGCAGGGGCACCCGGACGGGAGTCTGCAGGGCCCGTTAGGGGACAGGCCAGTTGATGCAGCCCTGTTTACCGGGGCGGCGCCCACTGGGCTGGAAGCGTTTCTGGGGCCGTTGAACCTGGGCTGCGTGGAAATCCGGGAACGGTGGCCGGCAGCACTCAGGACCGCTATAGCAGCCGGGTCAGTTTGAACATGGCCAGGAATTCCAGCGCTGGTAAAGAGCGGCGGTGGCAACAATAGGTTTTGAAATTATCGCCCCTGAAACGCGACTTGGTGAATTCCAGCCCCTTGAAGTTGTAGAGAAAATTACCCTTCTCATACAGGCCGTGCATGATGCGTTTGAGCAGGCGGCTTTCCTGGTGCTCGGTGGCCTGGTCCAGTGACAGTGGAATCAGCCCGAGATCAAGGTAGGGCACACCCTCGGCCTTGAACACGTCCATGGCGTGCGCCATCAGAGTGTAGAAAATCCCCTGGCGGAAATCGGCATTGGCCCTGGAAATATTGGGCACGTAGCTGATGATTTCGTTATTGCGGTAAATGGGGTCAAAGTAGATAAAGCCCACCGCCTTGCCATCCTGGTAAGCATAGAAGTGGCGTTCGTTTTCCCGGTATTCCATCTCCATGGGGCGAATCAGGAAGCGGATTTCCTTGCTCTTGCACTTGCGCGTGCGAATCCAGGCGTCGGAAATTTCCCGGGTATGGTCGTCGCTGAAACGCTCCTTGACGGTAATGCCGTTTTTCTCAGCCTGGTTCAGGGCGGTGCGCAGAATCTGCTTCTTCTTGCCGGTAAGCGACCAGCTTTTCAGGTTGATGCGGGACTCGCTGCCAAACTGGGTGCCGTAGAGGCCGAACCGGCGATAGAGGTAATCCACCACGGTTTTTGAGACCTGGATATAGCAGGCGTTGGGGAAGCGTTGATGGAACTTTTCCAGTATGACGTCAAAGTGCTCCGGGGCGGTGACCGGGTCGGACAGAACAAAGGTGCCGCCCCACTTGCGCATGTAGGCCAGATAGCCCACGCCGGGTACATCAAAATACTGCATGCCCGGCTGCAACGTCGAGAACGACTGGGAGTGGGTGCCGTACTTTTTCAGGTAGCTGATACGTTCCGGAAAGCTGAAAACGCCTTCATCCAGTGACTGAACGCCTTCGAGCGAAAGAATCTGGTCTGCCATGATGTTGCTCCCCCGTTTGTTACGCCTGTTTCTGTCCCAGGATCGACCAGTAACAATTCATGTTCAGAAGCTTGAAGTGCTTCTTCTCGGTAACCTGCAGGCCCAGGCGCTGCATGTGCTCGGGGTAGTTGTAGATCTTGTGGAAAGCGTTGTTGGCGAACAGCCAGAAGATGAAAACGGCCATGTACCAGTACATCTTCTTGAACAGACGGGCGACAAGGTTACCGGTGGGGTAGCAGAAGTCTCCTACTACAACTTTGGCGTCTGCTTTGCCCAGGCGGATCAGGTGCTCCAGAACCCGCACCATCATGTCTTCGTCAAACACGTTGAGGAAGAAGTTGGCCACCACCATGTCGTATTGCTCGTATTCTTCCACTTTCATGATGTCGCTGTGGATGCGGCGGATGGTGAGGTGGGGGGCCTCCTTTTCCTGGGCTTCCCCGAACTTGCGTAGCATGGTTTCTGACAGGTCTACCACGGTGACATCGGCGCCCAGCTCAGCTGCACGAATGGCGTCGCGACCGTGGCCCACACCGGCAAACAGTATGCGTGCCCCGGGCTGCACGGTTTCCACATCGAGCATGGCGGTTTTGCAGCGGTGGATATTCTTGCCGCTGTAGAGGTTGCTCAGAAAATCGTAGACCGGACCAATGTATTTGTATTTATCGTGCATGATGACTTCTGCCTGTCCATATCCAGTGAAGGCTTCCATCGTTCTTGTAATGGTTGTTTCACCGGCTGGTGAATTCGATAGAAGCGCCTGATGGATTTGAGCTTAGAGAAGCCAATGGGGGAATTATGTGCAGTAATGCGCATTTCCGGATACATAAAGTAACGAACAGCAACACTTTGCAAACCAGATCAACATTTTAGATCCGAGTGTCCGACAATAGAGTATCGGTTTCTGCGACGTGTCAGAATGCTACGGCGCGGGCAGGCAGGTGGCCCAGGGTTTTCTCGATGACATCCGCTGGTCGTGCCGGGCCGTAGAAGAAGCCCTGCACCTGGTGGCAGCCAAGGCTTTTGAGGTAGGCCAGTTGTTCGTCGGTTTCCACGCCTTCAGCCACAATTTCCAGTTTCAGACCGTGGGCCATGGCGACGATCGCATTGACGATGCAGGCCCCGTCCTCGCCACTGCGAATGGCCCTGACGAAAGACTGGTCCACTTTCAGGGTATGAATGGGCAGACGATGAATGTAGTTCAGAGAGGAGTAGCCGGTGCCAAAATCATCAATGGCAATCCTGACACCTAACCCGGCCAGTTCGCGGAGTTTCTGACTGATCTGCTCAAGATCGTTCATGATCACGTTTTCAGTGATTTCGATTTCCAGGTTTTGCGGTGGAAACCCATGGGCATGGATCTGCTCCATCAGGGTCTCTACAAACCGTGGGTGTTCCACCTGAACCGGTGACAGGTTGACTGCCAGGCGCAGGTCACTGTGACCATCACGGATCCATTGCCCCACATCCCGGCAGGCCCGGTCCAGTACGCACTCGCTGAGTTTTGCAATGAGTTTGGTTTCTTCCGCCAGGGGCAGGAAGTCCCTTGGGTAGAGCAAGCCACGTTCCGGGTGTTGCCAGCGTACAAGCGCCTCCAGCCCCACTATCCGGTTACTGGTGGAGCAAACCTGGGGCTGGTAGAACACCCTTAGCTCGTCTCTCTCCAGCGCCAGTCTCAGGTCCCGTTCCAGGTTCAGGCGGTTGGCGGTGTCGATGCTCATGCTCTCGGAGTAGAAACGATAGCCGTCCTTACCTCGGGCTTTGACATGATACATGGCGATGTCGGCATTCTGGATCAGGTGGTCCATCGATTCGCCGGCTTCCGGATATATTGCAATACCGATACTCACACCCACAAAAACTTCGTGATCACCCAGCTGGAATGGCGCTCGCAGGGCCTTGATCAGTTTTTTGGAGATCTGCCGGGCATCTTCATGGCTGTGGATCGACGGTAGCAGCAAGGTGAATTCATCCCCGCCAAAGCGCGACAGGGTGTCACCCTTCCGGAGGCAACGCTCCAGCCTTTGGGTTACCGCCTGCAGCAATCGGTCGCCCATGGCATGGCCAAGGGTGTCGTTAATGACCTTGAAGCGGTCGAGATCGAGGAACATCACCGCCAGTTTCTGCTCACTACGGCGGGCATGGGTAATCGCCAGGTCAAGGCGATCCTTGAACAGGGCACGGTTCGGCAGGCGTGTCAGCAGGTCATGATAGGCCTGGAAGTTGATAAAAGCTTCCGCTTCCTTGCGCTCGGTAACATCCCGGGCTGTACCGTAATAGCGGGCTTCCCGTGTGCCATGCTTGCCCTCTTCGTCATTGGAGTGGGGCCAGGTTTCCGGATCGATGGGAAAGGCCGTGATTTCGAAGTGCCGGTTAGCCTTGCGGCTGCCCCGGGTTTTCAGCCTGACTTCAAGGGTGCGGGGGTTGTCGGCTGAAATATTGGGGCCTTTGAGGGCATAGGTGCCCCGTGCAATGTCCCGGTCGTCCAGTATGTGGCGGAAGTGCCGCCCAAAGAGCTCAGCCGGCTGGTAGCCCAGCAGGCTTTCGATTTTGCTGTTCACAAAGCAGAAATGGCCGTCACCATCGAGCATGAATACGATGTCCGGCGAACTGTTGACGATGTATCGGTGAAGCTCTTCCGACTTCTCCAGGCGCATGCGTATGTGTTCATGGGCGCGAATCAGCGAGCGCTTGCCAAGAACACCATTTACCGTGGTGAGCAGCTCTTCCGGGTCGAACGGCTTGCGGATATAGTCCAGTGCCCCTCTGCGCAGGGCCCGGCTGACTGAGCTGAAAGAACTTTCCCCGCTGACCACCACGACGCCGCAGTCTGGTTGTGCTGAGGCCAGCCGCTCCATGACATCAAAACCATCCACATCGGGCATGCGCAGGTCCAGCATCGCCAGATCGAACGAGTGGGTCTCGAGAATTCGGTAAGCCATACGGCCGCCTTCCGCCTCGGTGACGTCGTAGCCTCTGCCTTTGAGCAGAGATGCGAGGCCGGCCAGCAGCCTCGGGTCGTCATCGACAACGAGAATACGTGGCGTTGCGTCGCTGTCGGAGGTCCATTCGGTGCTCGAAGGTTTCATTGTTTACGCCCGTCGCTTTTCGTCATTCATCATCGTTTTTGTTATTTGCCGCCGAGGGGAACAGTATTCGGAATGCTGTCCCTCCACGCCCTGTGCGGCAATTAATGATGCCCTCCATGTCATCAATGAGTTGTTTTACTACGCTCAGGCCGAGCCCGCTGTGGCCCTTGCCTTTCGTGGATCGAACCGGAGAAAACAGGTGTGTGCGGATGTCGGCAGGAATTCCTTTGCCAGTATCCGCTATCTCCAGTTCAACCCAGGTTTTTCCGCCTTGCCAGACCGGAGCCAGTGTGTGGATGGAGACATCACCACCCTCGGACAGGCTTTCCGCAGCATTGCGGACCAGGTTGATCACCACTTGCCGGATCACTGCACGGGGAACCGAAACGTCGGTTGGTTCCTCGCACAGATCCAGCGTCAATGTCTTTTCGTCGCCACTGAAAAGGCTGTCCTCCAGCAGGTCACGCAATGTTCGTAGTTCATCATTAAGGTTACAGTCCCCGGGGGATTCGGGGGAATCATAGCCCGGGGTACGACTGATCTGTAGCAGCAGATCGCCGGCCCGGTCGAGTTCGTCGCGAATGACATCCAGCTCTTCCTGAATCTCGTCATCGTCGAGCCGGTTACGCAACTGATAGATATACTGCCGGATGATGGTCAGTGGATTGCTGACTTCGTGAACCTGGCGCCGGATAGCATCCCGGGCCAGCTCGACGTCGATAGTCTCCCGGCGGTTGCCGCGGTCAGAGAGCATGGTAGTAACCGCCTGGGACAGCTTTTCGCTGAACAGCCTGCCCAGCTCTTCTGTCTGCCCGGAACTGTTGTTGTCGGTACCTACGGCAAACACACCGGCGCACTGCTCGTCTCCAGCCACGGGAATGGCAACCAGCGACGGGGTTTTCAATAGCGATAACAGCTGCCGGTCGAGCACCGTGGGCGCACGGCCGCCAAGGCAAACGGCAGCCCCGCTGGTGAAGGCTTCCGTCAGCACACTCGAGGCTGGCCCGCTGGCAACCGTGAGATCCGGGACGTCGCCAATGCTGGCAGACAGCAAGGTCAGGCCATCCCCGGCCGGACCAAAATACAGAGCCGGCAGGCCCGTGATCAGTGTCAGGCTGTTGACGGTGGCCGCCAAGTACTCCTGGGCGCTTCCGACTATTGGAGACAGGCCGAGCGCCTGATTGGCCATGGCCTGTTTGAGTATTGTCTGTTTGAGCTTGTGGTTGGAATGGCTGGCATCGTATTCCTCAGACAGCGGTATTCCGAGAGATTCGGCCACGCCACTGACTTCCTGGTCAATGCGCCGGTTGATTTCCCGTGTCAGTTCTTCGTTAAGCCCGAATATGGTACCAGCGGCGGCAATACCGGCGGCGTCGGACTGAGCAAGCCTTGTGGCAAGGCTGATCAGTTTGACCAGATGGCCGGCATCGCGAATCTCCGTTGGCATGGCCTGCTGGTAACGCATGGCGTCAGCGGCCATGGAGCCAAGTCCCCAGGAGCTGACAAGCTCTGCAGCGATGTCCGCCTGGTGGTCAAAATAATACTGTTGTGTATCTCCCGCTGGTGTCTTGAGGGCAATAAGTTCACCCACGTTATGAAGCATGCCCAGCATGAAGGCCTGGTCGGGCTCGGGGTAGCGCGTCAGTGTGGCCAGCGCCCGGGCCGTCAGGGCGGTGGTGAGGGAATGGCGCCAGAAATCCCTGAGTTGCTGCCATTGGTCGGCCCCCAGCTCATACAGAATCTGTCGCAGGGCGGCGGTCAGCACCAGGGTGTGAAATCGGCGAGTTCCGAGACGGAGCAGGGCCTGATCTATTGAGCGGATTTCCGCGACGGGGCCGTACAGGGCAGAATTGGCAAGGGCAAGTACCCGCGACACCAGTGCGGTGTCTGCTGACACAATGTCACTGATTTTGCGGTAATTCTCATCCTGATGACAGGCTTCCAGCGCCCGGAGGGTGACCTCCGGGAGACTGGGTAACTGTATGTCAGGGGCGATCTGCATAAGCCTGCCTGTGTTCAATACCGAATTAGTCGTCAGATTCTGACAGTTTGTTCATGAAAAAACATGGGATCTGAGCTTAGACAATAAGCCGCGCTTATTAAACAGTTATTGTTCCTTTTTTAGGCAGAGTATTACCCGGCTTGTGATGTGTGTAAACTTTTTACAGATAAAATGTAGCTGATTTATCCATTTTCGCCCGTTCAGATAGCACGTTTTTGGCTACAGTTAGAGCTCAGTCCGGGTTACAATTTGACCGAGTGCACAAAACCTCGGCGCCAAAAAAGAACCCATGACGGACTCTCTCTCGACCAGGCAGCATCAAAGCCAACCCAGAACACTGGCGATTACCGGTGGCAAGGGGGGTGTGGGTAAAACATCTGTTGCACTGAACCTTTCCCTTACCCTTGCCCGTGAAGGCCACAAGGTACTTCTGCTCGACGCTGACACCGACCTTGCCAATGTAAGCATCATGCTGGGGCGCTATCCCACCCGGACTCTGGCCAATGTGATGGCCGGTGAGTGCAGCCTTCGCGACGTTATTATGGAGGCAGAGTGGGGGCTTCACATTGTTCCGGGGGCGTCGGGTGTGGAGCAGTGTGTGGATATGGCGGCAGACGAGAGTCTGCGTGTGCTCCGGGCGCTCTCACGGCTGGAGAAGGACTACGATTATGTGATCACAGATACCGCCTCGGGCTTGCAGAAAACCGGGATGCACATGATTGCTGCAGCGGAGTTGGCCTGCCTGGTGGTCACGCCTGACCCGGCCTCACTGACTGATGCTTTTTCTCTTATCAAGCTGCTGATTCGCCGGGGTTATCGAAGGACGCCCAGTGTGCTGGTCAATATGGCCCAGGGTGCGAGCCAGGCCAGGTCTGTTTTTCAGCGCCTGGAGGCCGCGGCGCAACGTCACCTGGGAATACCGCTACATTACCTGGGAGCGATCTGGCGGGATGAAACGCTGCGCCAGTCCGTACTGAATCAACGGCCGGTGGCGCTGATGCATCCATCCGACCCCTCCTGTCGCCAGTTTCGTACGCTTTGCGACATGCTCAATGTACGTTTGCGCCAGCTCCCTCCGCGAAAGGCCGGAATTGCGGCATACTGGCATAGGGTATCCACCGCCCCTGCAGTACCGGCTACTGCCCCTGGAATCAATGAGCCGGTTGCTCCGCCAGACCCCGCCGCGGAGTGTAAGCGGCTGATTGCCGAGATAGGCAAGGTGCTGGAAGAAAACGACGATGCTTCTTTGCTGCGTTA
Organism: Marinobacter sp.; assembly: GCA_033721715.1. Lineage (GTDB taxonomy): Bacteria > Pseudomonadota > Gammaproteobacteria > Pseudomonadales > Oleiphilaceae > Marinobacter. Next base: position 2,335 of record JAWWAM010000015.1, on the reverse strand, counting down.
TGAAGCGTTTAACGGTTTTTTTGCACTGTTGGGGCGCACCATTGATGCAGACACAATCGAAATTATCCAGACCGGTATGGCTTCTCTTGACTGGGAGCGACTGGAGAAAGAGCAGCGTGTCCATCTGGCGACCCACCTCCACCACATTGCCAGCCGGGTTGACCCGGATTCAACTCGGCACCCTTCCGGTCAGAGCAGTGCGCAAAGAGAAGCGCCCAGGAAAGACCGTGAACCCTATTATGACCGCATCAGCTTCGGCGACCAGAGCAGGCTTGTGAGGGCGCTCAGGGAGCAGCCTTCCGATATTTCCCTGGACCAGTTGTTACGGTCTCTGGCAGATACAGACAGGAATGGATCCTGACCGTTTTCTGTCTCCTTTTTTTCCCGGAAATCACCTTATTTTATCGTCATTTTATTTACGCTTTTTGTAGCGTAACTTTGCTGTGTGTCACCGCACTGTAATGGCGTCTGTGCAAACATTGACCTTACTCCCCGGAATCGTGGCCCGCAAAATGCAGTGGTCAGGGAACCGTTATTTTTAACCTGAAAACATCTGCACGTAATGGCTGCACAGTGACTTAGAGAAGGAGTTCACGCCATGGCAAAACCGCACCTACAAACTGGAACGTCAGCGTCCGGCGTTCTGGAACAGCTTCGTGGCAAACACGTACTTATCACCGGAACTACCGGGTTTCTCGGTAAGGTAGTGCTGGAAAAGCTGATCCGCACGGTACCGGATATCGGTGGTATACATCTGCTCATCCGGGGCAACAAGCGGCACCCCGGAGCCCGTGAGCGTTTTAACAACGAAATCGCCAGTTCGTCGGTATTCGAACGCCTTCGGCACGAAGACAACGAAGCCTTCGAGAATTTTCTCGAAGACCGCGTTCACTGTATCACCGGCGAGGTGACAGAGCCCCGTTTCGGCCTGACGCCCGACCGTTTTCAGGCCCTTGCCGGCCAGGTGGATGCATTTATCAATTCCGCGGCTAGTGTCAACTTCCGGGAGGAGCTCGACAAGGCCCTGAAAATCAACACACTGTGTCTGGAGAACGTGGCAGCCCTGGCACGGTTGAACAGCCAGATGGCAGTCATCCAGGTATCCACCTGTTACGTGAACGGGAAGAATTCCGGGCAGGTTACTGAATCCGTGATCAAGCCTGCGGGCGATGCCATTCCGCGCAGTAATGATGGTCACTATGAAATTGATGAACTGGTGCACCTGCTGCAGGACAAGATTGCGGATGTCCGTTCCCGCTATTCCGGTAAAATGCTGGAGAAGAAACTGGTCGACCTGGGGATTCGTGAAGCCAATATCTATGGCTGGAGTGATACTTATACTTTTACCAAATGGCTTGGCGAGCAACTGTTGATGAAAGCCCTGGCGGGCCGGTCGCTGACCATCGTTCGCCCATCCATTATAGAGAGCGCGCTGGAAGAACCATCGCCCGGCTGGATTGAGGGTGTGAAGGTTGCCGACGCCATTATTCTGGCCTATGCCCGTGGCAAGGTATCCCTGTTCCCCGGCAAACGCAGTGGCGTCATTGATGTCATTCCTGTGGATCTGGTGGCCAACAGCATTATTCTCTCCCTGGCTGAAGCAATCACCGAGCCTGCACAGCGAAGGATCTACCAGTGTTGCAGCGGCAGTTCCAATCCGATTTCCCTGGGCGAGTTTATCGACCATCTGATGGCCGAGGCGAAGTCCAATTATGCCGACTACGAGCAGTTGTTCTATCGCCAACCCACCAAGCCTTTTATTGCCGTTAATCGAAAGCTCTTCGATGTGGTCGTGGGTGGCATGCGCTTTCCGCTATCCATGGCCGGAAAGGCGCTGAGGCTGGCAGGCCAGAACAGGGAGCTGAAAGTTCTGAAAAACCTGGATACTACCCGTTCACTGGCAACTATCTTCGGATTTTACACAGCGCCGGATTATATTTTCCGCAATGACGGGCTGATAGCGCTGGCCTCCCGTATGGGAGAACTGGACAGGGTGTTGTACCCGGTGGATGCACGCCAGATTGACTGGCAGCTTTACCTGCGCAAGATCCACCTTGGTGGCCTCAATCGATACGCCCTCAATGAACGCAAACTGTACAGCCTGCGCGCTGCCCGGCCCCGGAAGAAAGCAGCCTGAAACCTACATGATGGTGGATCCCTGTCTCCCGGGGATCCGCTTTTCACTTGTTGTTTTTGCCAGTGGGTCTATCCTTTATGGCAGGCTCCTGAACACCAGCCTTACCCCTTGTAAAGTCGTCGTTTTGGCTAAAAGTGCTGGCGCATTAGGACGTTAGTCTAATTCATTGTTCACTGGCACGCATGTTGAACTATGGGT
>JAWWAM010000014.1:0-19382 GCA_033721715.1 Marinobacter sp. | reverse complement strand
GCGCGGGAATAGGATTTTGTGTCTTCGCGGTTTTTCAGATGCTCTGACAGATCGTTGAGCAGATCTTTGCTGGTATCCAGTTGCTCCCTGGTACGACGATCCCGGGTGCCCCATGCGAGCAGTTCTTCCGGATCATCCTCGACTTCGAACGAACGGAACTGAATCTCGGTGGTTTTGCGGCGAACGCCCGGGGCAACACGCGCCTGCACCACAATTCGTGCTTCCGGTCCGTCGGGGGCGTCGGGCAGGCTCAGCAGTTGCCTTGCCTGTTTACTGAAGTTGACCAGTTCACTCTGGATTAACCCCAGCTGCGGGTTGTCGTAAGCCACCCCGAGACCGTTCTCGTTCATATAAGCGGTGACCGCTGGCCATAGCCGGCCCGGAACGTCGTTCACCAGCAGCCAGACCTGGCCATCAAGTTCCTCGACGACATAATTCTCGTCGAGGATATCGGACGTCATATCAGGGGGATTGGGAATGCTGCCCCGGTACATGCGCCCAGAGTCGGCAGCACTGATTTCACGGATGGGCATTACCTCGGTGAACGTCCCCTCCTCCGCCGTCGCCGGCAGCTTAAGCGGTGTGCCTTCCGGAGCGTCAACGTAGCGCTCGGAGCGATCTTCGACAAAGCTGCAGCCAGCAAGGGCCAAAACAAGCATCAGGCCCGGGAGGGGCCTGATGAAATGTGCGGATCTAGTGTTTTCTGTCCTGAACCTAAACGCCATCAGGCGACTCCAGTTACGATAGATGATACAACCCGACTCAGAGTACGCCAGAGGCTCTCAATGCTTCTTCCACTTCGCCGTGGAACTTGTCGCTCAGCGGGGTAAGTGGCAGGCGAATACCTTCACCAATCATGCCCATGCGATGGAGCGCCCACTTCACGGGAATCGGGTTCGCTTCAAGGAACAGCTTCCTGTTCAACGGCATCAGCAGCTCATTGAGCCTGTCGGTTTCCGCTCGATCGCCGGCAATAGCGGCTTCACACAGTGCAGCCATGGCCCCGGGCGCAACATTCGCAGTCACTGAGACATTGCCCTTGCCGCCGGCCAGCATCAGCCCCGCAGCCGTCGCGTCGTCGCCGGAATAAACCACCAGCCGCCCTTTCACGGCTTCTATCAGTTCTGCGCCGCGGGGGATATTGCCGGTAGCGTCCTTGATGCCAATGATGTTCGGAATATCTGCCAGGCGCTCAACGGTTTCATTGAGCATGTCACACGCGGTGCGCCCGGGCACGTTGTACAGAATCTGATTCACCGGAACCGCTTCAGCAATGGTCTTGAAGTGACGGTACAGGCCTTCCTGGGTTGGCTTGTTGTAATAAGGCACGACCAGAAGGCAGGCATCCGCCCCCAGCTTGTGGGCTTCCTCCGTCAGTTCTATGGCTTCGCGGGTGCTGTTGCCACCCGTGCCGGCGATAACCGGAATGCGGCGGTCGACGCGCTTTATAATGTGGCCAACGACCCGCATGTGCTCGTCCGGGTCCAGCGTTGCGGATTCACCCGTCGTACCAACGGCCACAATGCCATGCGTCCCGTTGTCGAGATGAAAGTCCACCAGCTTATCTAGGTGCTCCCAATGGATGCTGCCATCGGAATGCATGGGCGTGACCAGTGCGACAAGGCTCCCCGTAATCATAAAAACTCCGTACGAATAAAACCGATATGGTAATGTTGGGCACCACCTGACACAAGGGAATTAAAGGAGATGTCATGCCAGCACCCGGACTGAACCGAAGGCCAGGCAACCTTTAAGGCTCCTTTGTTTCCGCGGAATGCCCCTCATTCACTGGCCATGCCGCAAATATCGCCTTGAGCATAGTGGCCAGCGGGATAGCGAAGAAGACCCCCCAAAGCCCCCAGATACCTCCAAAAAACAGAACCGCCACAATAATCGCCACCGGATGCAGGTTGTTCACTTCCGAGAACAGGACAGGCACCAGCACGTTTCCATCCAGAGCCTGGATAATGCCATAGGCGACCATAACCCAGATAAACTCACTGCCCCAGCCGAAGGCGAACAGAGCGATCATGGCTACAGGGAGGGTTACAACCGCCGCCCCGATATAGGGAATAACCACACTCAGCCCCACCATCAGTGACAAAAGTGCAGCATAGGGCATGCCCAGCAGCTTGAAAGACACATAGGTCACACCACCAACAATCAGTATCTCAACGGCCTTGCCACGCACGTAGTTGGCGCATTGCAGGTTCACCTCATGCCAGATCCGGACCATCATCGGGCGCTGGGATGGTAGCATCCGTGCCATAGATGCGAGCAGGACCTGACGATCTTTGAGGAAGAAGAACACCAGTATGGGCACAAGCACCATATAGATCAGCAGGGCGACCAGGTCCGGTATACTGGCCAGTGAAAATGACACCAGCCACTGGGTCATGCGTCCCGCTTCCGTCGTTACCTGATTATAAATGGTGTTGATACCCTCCATGGATATCAGCGTCGGGTATTGTTGAGGCAGCACTTCAAGATAGGACTGCATCTCCCTGAAAATCCGGGGGGCTTCGCCAGCGAGGGAAGTTACCTGTGTCCAGATCAGTGGTAACAGGCCGAACAGGAAGCCGATCAGAACGCCGAGAAATACGAAAAATACGCCGATGATGGCGACGAGCTCCGGCACACCCATTTTGCTGAGTTTGGTCACCAGGCCCTGGAGGATGAACGCAATGATGATCGAGGCTATGGCCGGAGCCAACATGGAGCCGAACAGGATGACAAAGACGACACCTGCCAGGATCAGCAGGAAGAGAATGACGGCTTCTTCATCTGAAAAGTATTTGTGAGCCAGACCACGTAAAATTCTTATCATTAACGACTCCGAATGGTCACCACGGCAGGTTTAGCCGCCGCACTTTATCACAAAGGTGAAGCTGCCACCCTGTTCGGACGAGCTGACCAGCTCATGGGCAGACAACCTGAGGAACGCAGGAATATCCCGTGCAGACCCGGCATCAGTTGCGATCACTTCCAGCTCCTGGCCAGGGGACATGCTGTTCAGTTCGAGCTTGGTTTTCAGTAATGGCATAGGGCAACGGAGCCCCGATGCATCAAGTGTTCGGTCAGCCATGACAACCAGATACCCGTGTGGTCATAATTAAGAGCCGGCATTATGCCGACAGTGTTACTTTAATGCATCACAATCGTAACGGGCCACACACACAGGAGCGAACTTTCGGTGGCACAATGCTGTCTGACAAAATCACATGACAAGGGACACCGCCTATCCATGAGCCCGAGACATCAAAGCCCTGCGCCGTGGCAGGGAGTACTGGCATTTACGCTGATGCTAATGCTGGGCGTGTTTTCAGGTAAAACGCTGGCGCAATCCCCGGATAGCACCCTGCCCTCCATTGGAGGAGCCGGCGGCGGCCTGATATCAGGCCAGCAGGAAGCCGAGATCGGTCGTCAGGTCATGACGTCCATTCGTCGGTCGGCACCGCAGATTACTGACCCACTGGTCTACGACTATCTTAGCTCGGTGATTTACCAGCTGGTTCCGTCAGCTCCCCTTTCCAGCAGCGACCTGACCCTTGCCATTATAGACAGCCCCGACATTAACGCGTTTGCGGTGCCGGGCAACATTGTCGGCGTGAACGGTGGGTTATTCCTCAATGCCAGCAGCGAACAGCAGTTTGCGTCGGTACTGGCACACGAACTGGCCCACCTCAGCCAACGGCATTTTGCCAGACGCCTTGAGCAGCAGGAGGCCAGCACACCGCTGACCATTGCAGGCATGATCGCAGGCATTGTGTTGTCGGCGGTAACCCAGTCGGACATTGGTATTGCCGCCATTGCCGGCACCCAGGCAATGGCGATACAGAACATGCTTGCCTATAGCCGTGCCCACGAGCAGGAAGCCGACCGTATTGGCATGGAAATACTGGCGGATTCGGGCATGGACCCGAGAGGAATGCCGGAAATGTTCGAGATCATGATGCGCCAGAACCGGCTTCAGGGAAACCGGGTGCCGGAGTATCTCTCTACCCACCCACTCACCCAGAATCGTGTTTCTGACACCCGCAATCGCGCTGAACAATATCCCCGCCGGGATGTGGCCGATGCGCAGGAATATCATCTGGTGCGATCACGCCTCCAGGTGCGCTACGCCAAGTCGCCACAGGTAGCCGTAGAGACCTTCAGGGATTACCTGGACCGCTCCGATACCGAGAAGCCGGATGCTGTCCGCTACGGGCTTGCAGTGGCTTTGCAGCACAGTGGGGACTATACCGAAGCGAGCAGCGAGCTTGAGCGACTACTTGAGAGCGCGCCGGGGCGCATTACTTATCAGGTTACCCTCGCCGAGGTCATGATTGAACAGGGTCGCCTGGAGCAAGCCCGCAGCATCCTGGAGGAAGCGCTGGAGCGGAATCCGGGGAACTACCCGATTACCGATATGCTGGCCCGGGTTGAAACCGAGGACGGGAACGGAAAACGCGCCGCGGATTATTTGCACCAGCTGACGCGGGAGCTACCGCAAAAAGAGCATCTCTGGCTTCGGCTCGCTGAGGCCGAGGGGATGGCCCGTAATATAGTGGGGGTGCACCGGGCTCGTGCCGAACACGATATTCTGATGGGTGACCTGGAGGCGGCCCAGAGACAGCTGCGCCAGGCCCAGGAACGACTTCCAGCGGGCGCGCCCCTGCGACAGGCAGTCACGGAACGCCTGTCGCAGGTGTCGGCCAGGCTCAACCAGCAACGCAGCTGATATCAGGCGTTGCCGGCGGCCTGCAGGTTCATGTTGGCGGTAAAGTCCAGCATCCTGTGCAGGGGCTTCAGAGCCTTTTCACGCAGCGCCGGGTCCACATGAACTTCCTGATCGCCGTTTTCGATGACAGCAAGAAGGTTCTCGAGCCCGTTCATCGCCATCCACGGGCAATGTGCGCAGCTGCGGCAGGTGGCTCCGTTTCCTGCAGTAGGAGCTTCGATCAGGGTTTTATTGGGCGCCAGTTGCTGCATCTTGTAAAAAATACCGTTGTCGGTCGCCACAATAAATTGCTCATTGGGCAGCGTCTGTACGGCATGGATCAGCTGCGACGTGGACCCGACCACATCGGCCATTTCTACCACTGCATCTGGAGACTCCGGGTGAACCAGTACGGCGGCATCCGGATACAGCGCTTTGAGATCCTCCAGCCCACGGTATTTGAATTCTTCGTGAACGATACAGGAGCCGTCCCACAACAGGACGTCGGCCCCGGTGGTCTTCTGGACATAATGACCAAGATGCTTGTCCGGCGCCCAGAGAATTTTCTCTCCGCGGGCGTCCAGTGATTCCACAATAGCCTGGGCACAACTGGAGGTAACCACCCAGTCCGCTCTCGCCTTCACGGCGGCAGAGGTGTTGGCATACACAACGACAGTTCGGTCCGGATGCTGGTCACAAAACTCTGCAAACTCGTCGGCGGGACAACCAATGTCCAGGGAGCAGGTAGCTTCCAGGGTGGGCATCAGCACCCGCTTCTCCGGGTTGAGGATTTTCGCTGTCTCGCCCATAAAGCGTACGCCTGCGACAACAACGGTTGAGGCTTCGTGCTGGTTGCCAAAGCGGGCCATTTCCAGGGAATCCGCAACGCAGCCCCCCGTCTCCTCAGCCAGGCGCTGAATGTCCGGGTCCGTGTAATAATGGGCCACAAGTACAGCATCCTGAGCCTTCAAGGCCGCCCGGATACGGGACTCAAGCTCGGCTTTCTCGGCCTCACTGAGGCTCTTGGGCTCAGCCTGGTGTGCCAGGTGTTCCTGAACCAGAATACGGTCTTCACCTCGTGTCATCACAGCATCTCTGTATTGCGCGTTAACCTGCGGAGTATATCACTTGGAGTCGATTACGCTCCCTACGGACAGATGTATGACCGTATAGCCAAAAAAAAAGAGCCCTGAGGCTCTTTTTTCAACAGAAAGCGTTACGCTACCTGTTTTTTTGGTGGGTCGTGAAGGATTCGAACCTTCGACCAATTGGTTAAAAGCCAACTGCTCTACCAACTGAGCTAACGACCCGCAACTACCAGCCCGCTTCCGGACCCGGAACCAAACGATGATACATCCCACCACCTGACTCGCAATTTGGTGGGTCGTGAAGGATTCGAACCTTCGACCAATTGGTTAAAAGCCAACTGCTCTACCAACTGAGCTAACGACCCAAACGAGGCGCATATAGTAATGATTTTTCAGCGCCGATCAACCCCTAATTCCCAGGTTTCTCAACATTCTTCGCGCCAACGGAAATCAGCTGCTACCGGAATCCAGATATTTCTGCGCCAGCTTTGCGGCACCCGTATTCGGGTAATCCTCAACGACGGTTTCCATTCGTGTGCGAGCCTGACCCTTTTCACCCTGCCGGTCCAGCGTAACTCCAAGCTTGTAGACTGCGTCCGGGGCCTTACGATGGTCCCCATAACGCGTGGCAACAATGGTGAATGCCTGCCGGGCCTGCTCAAGCTTTTTCTCAACCAGGTACACTTCACCCAGCCAATAATAGGCATTAACGGTGAGATCGCCTTCCTCGTACTTATCAATAAAGTCATACAACCCGTTGATGGCCTGGTCGTAGTTCTTGTCCTGATGGATAAGCGTCTGGATCTTCTGGTAGGCGGTCCGCTCTTCGTCGGAAGGTTGGCGGTAAATTTTCGTTTTTACTCCGGAATTTCCCGCGTCGGAATCAGAACCACTGGTGTCCGCACTATTGGTCGGTGGCTCAGCCTGGCTTTCCGAAAGTTTCAGGATCCGCTGATCAAGATCGATATAGCGGTCCCGCGATTGCCGGGTCAGGCGATCAATCAGATTTTGTTGCTCTTCTACCCGCCCCTGCAGACGGCGAACTTCACCCTGCAATTGCTGGATCATGTAGAACAGCTCTGCGTTCGCCTGGCTATTACCGGCCTTGCGTTCGGCCTCAGAGGAATTGTTCTGGAAAGCCGGTGAAACGGATTGCGCCAGAGCGCTCCCCGCCGGCCCAAAGGCCAGCGGGAGCAACACTGTCGCCATGAGCAGATGTCTCATGGGATTCGCCTGTTACTGGAAAACAAGTTCAACGCGACGGTTCTGGGCCCATGCGCTTTCATCGGAACCCATAACTGCCGGCTTCTCTTCACCGTAGCTGATGGTTTCCATCTGGCCACGTGATGCACCGTTAACGATCAGGAAGCGCTCAATGGCATTGGCGCGACGCTCGCCCAGTGCCAGGTTGTACTCCTTGGTGCCACGCTCGTCTGCATGACCTTCAATGCGAACATTCTGGCCAGGGTTAGCCTGCAGGTAACGAGCATGGGCAACCAGCACTTCACGGGCTTCTGACTTGATTTCTGCGGTGTCGAAATCGAAGTAGAATGTAGTAATCTCCCTCATTGCTTCGGTTTCAGCTCGCTCCGCGCGCTCCTCAGCTCGACGGCGCTGTTCTTCTGTCATCTCGGACGAGGACACACCGCCTTCGTCGTCGCCACCGTAAACAGTGCTACCACCTTCCTGGTCCACACTGCCGTAGGCTTCATCTTCAACGGGGTCGCCGGTGCTGCTACAGCCGGCGATCAGACCCAGAGAAAAGATCAGGGCCAACGCTTTGTGTTGTGCTGTCATTTTCATAGTCACTTCCTTCCTGTTGATAGACTCTTGTTCATAAGTGCAAACGAACCCTGTGGGTTCAGGGTTTCGGCTTACCGGACAATTGGAGACCACGCCGGCTCTCGGACGTCGCCCTTTGAAGCGGGCAAACTATAAGCTGCCCCACCATCTGCGGCAATTACGGTTAGTACACTGTTGCCACCCTGCTTCGTGGCATAAATCAGCATGCGGCCATTAGGTGCGACACTGGGTGACTCGTCAGAGTCTGTACGAGTGAGAACCGTCTCCTCTTCAGTTTTCAGGTTTGTACGTGCAATGTGGAACGACTTGTCCCTCTGATGCACATAATAGACGTATTTGCCGTCGTTGTCGGGACGTGGACGGGCATTATAGCGGCTGCCAAAGGTAATCCGGCGGGGCTCGGCCTCCTCGCTGGCCTTGTGATAGATCTGTGGGCCACCAGAGCGGTCAGAGGTGAAATAGAAACCGTCCCCGGTGTGGTCCCAGGTGGGTTCGGTATCGATGGCCCAATGGTTGGTCAATCGCTTCAGTGAGCCACTTTCAATGTCCAGCTTGTAGATTTCAGCATTGCCATCCTTCGACAGGGTGACCAGCAACGAGCGACCATCTTCAGACCAGGCCGGCGCCGAGTTCAGGCCCCGGTAATCCGCAACGCGGGTACGGTTGCCGGTCGAAAGCTCATGGATATAAATGGCCGGTTTACCGGTCTCGAACGAGACATACGCGAGTTTTCTGGCGTCCGGAGACCAGGCTGGCGAAAGGATCGGCTCGTCACTTTCCAACCTGACCCTGGCTCGCTTACCGTCCACGTCACTCACCTGGAGCCGATAGAGCGGCTCATCGCCGGAACGCTCAAGGGTGACATAGGCCAGCTTGGTGGAAAAGGCGCCGGGAACACCGGTAATCGCTTCGTACACCCTGTCGCTGATGTGATGGGCAAGGGTTCGGGTACTGTTGACCGACGAAGACGCCGTTGCCCCCATAATCCGCTGTTCGCGGTTAACATCGAACAACTCGTAGCGCGCTTCCACCTTGTCGCCTTTGCGTGTCAGCTGGCCAACCAGCACATAGCGCTGACCAAGCATCCGCCAGTCGCGGAAGTAAACGTCGTCGCCTTTCGCGGGAAGGCTGAGCATTTTTTCTGCCGGTAACGGACGGAACTCACCGGTCATGGTGAGGTCGTCCTGCACGATACTGCTTATCTTGTCACCCGAGGGCATGGCCCCGGATTCTGAAAACGGAACAACAGCTACCGGAATGGCGGAATCAGCCCCCTCCGTAATCCGTATCAACAATTCGGCACTCGCGGGACTGCTGCCGATCATCACGGCAATCGCCAACACCCATGTCACCACTGCTCCTGAGAGCTGCCTGCCTGTACTTGTCCGGTTCGTCATCTGTGGTCCCATCATCCTTATCTCAACCGCCGGGGATTGAACTCAATCGTAAACTGGCGGAAATAGCTTTCAAATGTGTCACGATCATCCGGAATCGGATACCGGTTCAGCGACTTCACTGCCCCCAGTGCCGAGTTATCAAACGCGGTATTACCACTGCTGGAGACAAGCTTTACCGAGGCAAGTTCACCAGTGGGCAGCAGGGTAATCTGCAGCCTCGCAGTCATTTCCTCGGTTGCCGACGACGGCGGATACCAGGCTTGGCTCAGGCGTTCCCGGATTAACGCCTGGTACTTCTGGCTTTCCGACAGCATCTGGGCTTCGCGAGCTTTGGCCGCAGCCGCTTCTCGACGTTTCCTCTCGTCAGCTTCGCGCTGCTGCTGAGCCTCGTCCGCCAGGGCTTCCAGCTGCTGCTCCTGCAGGCGGCGTTCCCGCTCTTTGCGTTTGCGCTCGGCTTCAAGCCGCTCCCGTTCTTCACGTGCCTTACGTTCTGCTTCCTCTTGCTTGCGTTGCTCTTCGGCCCGTCGTTTCTCCTCGGCAGCCTTGCGGGCAGCTTCTTCCTGGCGACGCTTCTCTTCTTCGGCTTTCTGACGCTCCCGCTCCTTCGCTTCAGCCTCAGCTTTCTGGCGCGCGGCTTCTTCCTCCGCCTTACGCTGCTGCTCCCGCTTGCGCTGCGCCTCTTCTTCCTGACGCTGACGCTCCTGCTCGCGTTCCTTTTCCTGCTGGATGCGGCGAGCCTCCTGCCGTGCGCGTTCCTCTTCCTCAGCTTTCCGGCGCTCTGCCTCTTCCTGTCGCTGTTTTTCCTGTTCTTCCTGCCGTCGCTCTTCATCACGGTCGGGCTGATCCACTGGCTCTGTCACAGGGCTGGGCTCAGGCTCGTTCTGGGTTACCAGGCGCGCCGAAATACTGGGCGGCTGCGGGTCGTCCTTGGGAACAGACCAGGACCAGCCCGCCAGCGCCACCCCCAGAACCAGCCCATGCATCAGGATGGACAGTGCGACAGGCGACTTCCAGGGTGGCTGCCCCGTACTGATTACATCACGCTCATGACCTCTCACAAAAACCTGCCTGCCCTGCGCTTACTCATCGTTGGTTGGTGCTTCGGTAATAAGCCCAACATTGGTGGCGCCCGCCGCCTGCAACTGGGACATCAGACGAACCACTGTACCGTACTCCACATGCTCGTCGCCCCGCACCAGAACTTCACGGTCGGTCCGCTGGGACAGAATCTTCGAAATCCGCTCCCGAACATCACCCAGCGACATCGGATCGCTGCTTTCATCCCCCACATCCATGAAATACGCACCGTTGCTGTCTACCGAAACCACGATGGATTCCACGTTCTTGTCGGACTGGATCGGCTCGGAGGTTGTTTCCGGCAGGTCCACCTTGACGCCCTGCGTCAGCATTGGCGCTGTCACCATGAAGATAATCAGCAGCACCAACATCACGTCGATGTAGGGGACAACGTTGATTTCCGACATCGGCTTGCGGCGGTTTGCCGGCATCATTCCCATGCCTTTCATGTTCCTTTACTCCCGATTGTCTGTCCGTTACCGACAATGCTCATCACGTAGGTGTTTGCTCGCTGCTGTGTACCCGACGATGAAGAATGCTGGAAAATTCATCGGCGAAGGTTTCGTAGTTTTTCAGCAATGCGTCCGAAATTGACGAGAAGCGGTTGTACGCAATAACCGCCGGAATCGCCGCGAACAGACCCATGGCAGTGGCGATCAATGCTTCGGAAATACCCGGTGCGACGGTTGCAAGCGTGGCCTGTTGCACCTGCGCCAGCCCGCGGAAAGAGTTCATGATGCCCCAGACGGTACCGAACAGACCGATATACGGGCTGGTGGAGCCAACCGTCGCCAGGAACGGCAAATGCATTTCCAGCCGCTCCTGCTCACGGGAGAATGCGACACGCATGGCCCGTTGAGTGCCTTCCATAACAGCATCGGCATCGCGGCTTTGCTGACGCAGTCGCGAGAACTCCTTGAAGCCGGCACGGAAGAGGGATTCCATTCCGGAAAACGGCGTGGGGTCGCTGTTCACTTCACGGTAAAGCTGCCCGAGGTCCATACCGGACCAGAATCGCTCCTCAAAGGCATTCTGAGCCTGCTTCGCCTTGCGGAACACCTGAAGACGCTGAAAAATAAGCGCCCAGGAGACAATGGAAGCCAGGGCAAGTAACAGCATGACCAGCTGAACCAGTACCCCGGCGTTGGCGATGAGATACCAAACAGAAACTTCTGACTCCACCTTTTACTCCTGGATTATTCCACTTGTGAATTGGTTTTTCGGTCGCTTTCCAGCAACTCCAGCATGTTTGCGGGCAGCCGCCGTGGCCGGCCGGAGTCCAGTGCAATACAGGCTACGCGAACATCCGCAGAGGCCAGCACAGCGTCATCCGAAACCCGCACCACCCTTTGATGAAAGTCCATCCAGACCCGGCCAAATGCCACCGGCTCTGCGGTTACCCGTAGTTCATCATCCAGCTTCGCCGGTATACCGTAATGGATGGACAGGCGCTGGACCACATAACTGACATTGTCCGCCAGCCCCGCCCGCAGGCCTACCCCGCGGCTGCGCACCCACTCAGTTCGGGCCCGCTCCATGTAATGCAGGTATTTGGCATGGTACACAATGCCACCGGCATCCGTGTCTTCAATATAGACCCGAACCGACAGGCCGCCTGATGGTTCATAACGCTCAGTCAAACAGGTCTTCCCCCTCCGGCTTGGAGGGCACCACGCCAAAATGCTGGTATGCGCTTGAAGTCACCATCCGCCCGCGGGGCGTGCGAAGCATATACCCTTGCTGAATCAGAAAAGGTTCCAGCACATCCTCAATCGTGCCCCGTTCTTCACTAATGGCAGCGGCCAGGCTTTCGACGCCCACCGGGCCACCGTCAAACTTTTCAATCATTGCCAACAGTAGCCGTCGGTCCATGTGATCAAAGCCCAGGGCATCCACTTTCAGCATGTTGAGCGCCTGGTCGGCTATGGTTTCACTGATGCAACCATCCGCTTTTACTTCGGCAAAGTCACGCACTCGTCTCAGCAGACGGTTGGCAATACGGGGCGTGCCCCGGGAACGACGGGCAATTTCATAGGCGCCTTTGTTGTCGATAGTGACGGAAGACAGGCGCGCAGAACGCAGAATGATATCGGTCAGATCCTTCGTATTGTAAAACTCCAGGCGCTGGACAATGCCGAAGCGGTCCCGCAGGGGCGAGGTCAGCAATCCTGCCCTGGTGGTGGCCCCAACCAGGGTGAACGGTGGCAGGTCCAGCTTTATGGAGCGCGCGGCAGGGCCTTCCCCGATCATGATATCCAGCTGGTAATCTTCCATGGCCGGATAGAGAACTTCTTCCACGGCGGCGCTGAGGCGGTGAATCTCGTCAATAAAGAGCACATCGCCCTCTTCGAGATTGGTAAGCATTGCGGCCAGATCACCGGCTTTTTCCAGCACCGGGCCGGAGGTGGTCTTGATGGAGACGCCCATTTCATTGGCAATGATATTGGCAAGGGTGGTTTTACCCAGACCTGGCGGGCCAAAAATCAGCACATGGTCCAGAGCTTCCTGCCGCCCACGGGCTGCGGAAATGAAAATTTCCATCTGTTCCCGCACAGCGGGCTGGCCCACGTAATCCGCCAGCACACCTGGCCGGATAGCGCGGTCCTGAACTTCTTCGTACTGTCCGGCCTGGGATGAAATCAGGCGATCCGACTCGATCATTGAACTACCCGCTCAGAGGGAATCAACAACATGCCTGTACGCTCGTCTCGGGTTAATGATGCCCCAATTGTACAAACCGTTCTTTGGCTGTCACGTTACGCTCTCTACACATTGCGCGCCAGCCTGCCCTGTAATGGCGGGCGCTCAGCTGGCCGGGATCATGCTCCGCAGCGCCAAGCGGATCAGCTCCTGGCTCGACATTCCATCCTCGGCAATCTTGCTGATGGCTTTTGATGCCTCCTGTGGCTTGTAGCCAAGAGCAATCAGGGCGGCTTCCGCCTCATCCACCGGGTGGTGCCCGCCGTCTGGTCCGGATCCAAAAGCGCCCGCGCTGACTGTCGCATTTGGCGACCCCGGGGTGAACTGTCCCTCAAGTTGCCCTATACGGTCAGCCATTTCAATAAGCAGCCGCTCGGCGGTTTTCTTGCCGACACCCGGTAGCTTGACCAGAGCATTGGCGTCCCGGGCTTCTACGCAGCGGATGAATTGATTGGCATCCAGCCCAGATAGAATGCCTGCGGCGAGCTTGGGGCCCACACCATTCACCTTGATCAACAGGCGGAACAGGTCCCGGTCCAGCCGGGAAGAAAAGCCGTACAGGCTATGGGCATCTTCGCGGACCACAAAATGGGTATGTAGAACCAGCTCGTCGCCGGTCTCGGGCAGGTTAAAAAAGGTCGTGTAGGGAATGTCGACTTCGTAACCCAGCCCGGCGCATTCTACCAGTGCCTGGGCGGGGGACTTTTCGATCAGGATGCCTCGGATACGACCTATCAACGGGTTTCTCCCTCGAATTCAATCTGGACTTCAATGAGTCTGTTATTGCCTTCTGACCCGGTTATTGCGCACCTTGCCGCCCCCACTGGTGGCCAGTCGCGCCATGCTCTGGCTCATATGGGCATGGCAGAGTGCAACACCCAGAGCGTCAGCGGCATCCTCCTGTGGTTTACGGGACAGCGCCAGCAATACCTGGACCATGTGCTGCACCTGAGCCTTGTCGGCTCCGCCCTTGCCTACGACAGCCTGCTTGACCTGGCGAGCGGAGTATTCGTGAACCTCCAACCCACTGTTGGCGGCCGCCACGATTGCGGCTCCCCTCGCCTGCCCCAGCTTCAGTGCCGAATCCGGATTGCGGGCCATGAACACCTGCTCGATGGCGAACTCTCCGGGCCGGTACTCACCAATCAGCGTTGCCAGGCTGTGGAAGATGGTTTGCAAACGCTCCGCCATGGGCTTTTCGCCAACACGGATACAACCGCTGTCAATATACTCAATCACCCTGCCCTCGGCACGGATGATGCCGTAACCGGTGACCCGTGAGCCGGGGTCGACCCCCATGATTATAGACACGTTGCATCCTGCGCCGGTTTAAGCGTTTCCTGCCGTTGCTTCGTTACCCTGCCCATCCTTGGCTGCCGGCTTGCGGCGACGAATATGCAGTTCGCGCAGCTGTTTATCATCCACTTCTCCCGGCGCCTGAGTCATCAGACAGGTGGCGCTCTGGGTTTTCGGGAAGGCAATGACGTCCCGGATGGAGCTGGCGCCGGTCATCAGCATGATCAGCCGGTCCAGGCCGAATGCCAGACCACCGTGGGGCGGGCAACCGTACTTGAGGGCATCCAGCAGGAAACCGAACTTGGCACGGGCTTCCTCATCACCGATACCCAGGGTGCGGAAAACGCTTTCCTGCATTTTCTCGTCGTGGATACGGATGGAACCGCCGCCGAGTTCAGTACCGTTCAAGACCATGTCGTAGGCCCGCGACAACGCAGTTGCCGGGGAGGCTTCGAGTTCTTCTGCAGAACAGGAAGGGGCCGTAAACGGATGGTGGATCGCAGTCAGGCCGCCGTCCGGTGTTTCCTCAAACATCGGGAAGTCCACTACCCACAGAGGCGCCCACTCGCTGGTCAGCATGTTCAGATCGTGGCCCACCTTGATTCGCAGAGCACCGAGAGCTTCATTGACGACGTTGGTTTTGTCGGCACCAAAGAACACGATATCGCCATCCTCGGCACCAGCGCGTTCGATCACGGCCAGGGCGACATCGTCACCCAGGAACTTGATAATCGGTGACTGCAGGCCTTCCACGCCCCTGGACAGGTCATTGATCTTGATGTAGGCCAGGCCCTTGGCGCCATAGATTCCAACGAACTTGGTGTAGTCGTCAATCTGCTTGCGGGTCAGCTCACCACCCCTCGGAACACGCAGGGCTGCCACGCGCCCTTTGGGATCGTTAGCCGGACCGGCAAATACCTTGAAGTCCACGCCGGCCACCAGGTCACCTACATCCACCAGTTCAAGCGGGATACGCAGGTCCGGTTTGTCACTGCCGTAACGCTGCATGGCCTCGGAGTATGGCATGCGTGGGAATTCAGGCAGCTCCACCTCCAGCACATCCTTGAACAGGGAGCGAATCATGCTCTCGTTCAGTGTCATCAGGGTTTCCTCGTCAATGAACGAGGCTTCTACATCAACCTGGGTAAATTCCGGCTGCCGGTCAGCGCGAAGGTCTTCGTCGCGGAAACATTTGGCGATCTGGTAGTAGCGGTCAACGCCGGACACCATCAGCAGCTGCTTGAACAACTGGGGTGACTGGGGCAGCGCAAAGAAAGACCCTTCGTGGGTACGGCTGGGTACCAGATAATCACGGGCGCCTTCTGGCGTTGCACGGGTGAGGATCGGTGTTTCCACGTCCATGAAACCGTTGCTGTCCAGAAAGTTACGGATATAGCTGGTCACCCGTGAACGGAAACGCAGACGGTTCAGCATTTCCGGGCGACGCAGGTCCACAAAACGGTATTTCAGGCGGACGTCCTCGCCCACATCAACATGCTCATCCAACGGGAACGGCGGCGTAGCGGCGGCATTCAGAATGGACAACTGTTTGCCCAGCAATTCCACCTGCCCGGTAGGCATATTGGCGTTTTCGGTACCGGCAGGACGACGGCGCACACGGCCGGTCACCTGGATAACGAATTCACTGCGTACCTTTTCCGCCAGGGAAAAGCTTTCAGGAGTATCAGGGTCGAAGACCACCTGGGAAATGCCATCCCGGTCGCGGAGATCCAGAAAGATGACCCCACCGTGGTCGCGGCGACGGTGAACCCACCCGCAAAGTGTGACTTCCTGATCAATGTGAGATTCGTTGATTCCACCGCAATAATGACTGCGCATACCGGTTCCCGTTGTATCTGATGTGTGCGTAAAAGTTTGCAAAAATGGTTTTGGCGGACCCTACTGCAAAAGCGGCCCATTATAAACACAATGACGATGAAAATCAGGCTTCCGACACATTGGGTGACGGTAAAACTTTTCGTCGCTACACTGAGCCGATTTACCAGCCTTTGGAGCAGCCCTTGTCAGCCCGAGCCGAACAGAAACTCCGCACCCGCCGCGCCCTGATGGATGCCGCTCTCGCCCAGTTGAGCGCCGATCGCGGCTTTGGCAGCCTGAGCCTGCGGGAAGTGGCACGGGAGGCCGGAATCGCGCCCACCTCCTTCTACCGGCACTTCGCCGAACTGGACGAACTGGGGCTTGCCCTGGTGGATGAAGGCGGCGTAGCCCTGCGGCAGCTGATGCGCCAGGCCCGCAAACGGATTGCCCGCAATGGCAGCGCCATCAGCACATCGGTGGACACATTCATGGAGTATCTGGGCAACAACTCCAACCTGTTACGCCTGATGTTGCGGGAAAGCACCGGGGTGTCGGAATCATTCCGTACCGCGATCAGGGCTGAAATCGATCACTTTGTGACTGAACTGGCAGCAGACCTTGCCCGCATTGCAGATGAACAGAAGAAGCCCCTTTCTGACCCGAAACTGGTTGCCGAAGCGATGGTTACCCTGGTCTTTAACCAGGGGGCCGATGCACTGGATGCAACGGCGTCAGAGAAGGAAGCACTGAAAGCGAAACTGAAGACCCAGCTCAGGATGGTACTCGTGGGCTCCCGGACTATCGCACGACACAAGTCAAAGCGCTAGCCCGTCAAAGCGCTGGCCCAGTTACCGGGAAAGCCGTTCCAGCAGGGGCTTCAGGCGCTTCGTCAACTCCGCCAGAGCCTCGTCACTGTATGGCGCTGGAGGCAGCCTGCCCCATACCGGCCCGGGCCAGGCCAGGTCACCCTCGTGACGCACAATGTGATGGACATGCAGCTGTGGCACCATGTTGCCCAGGGCGGCGACGTTGAGCTTGTCGCCACTGAACAACGCCATCATGCCCTCCCCGAGCAGGGAGGACTCCGCCAGCAGCTGCTGTTGCTGTTCCTGTGACAGTTGATAGATCTCCCGGACGGCCGCCACACGGGGCACCAGAAGTATCCAGGGCCAGTTACTGTCGTTCATCAGCCGGATTTCACACAACCGGGTTTGCCCGAGGCTGTGAGTATCCGCCTCCAGGCGCTCATGTAGCACAAATGCTTGCTCTGGCACCGTCATATCAGCCTACGTGGAACTGGTTCCTGCCGCGGCCTATGGCGTAATAGATCATGCCATGACGCTCCAGCATTTCCGGTTCGTACAGATTGCGTCCATCGAACACCACGGGCTCTTTCAGGGCCACAGCGATTGCTTCAAAATCCGGTGAGCGGAATTCCTTCCACTCGGTACAGATTGTCAGCACGTCCGCACCTTTCAGTGCCTGCTCTTTGGTCCCGCACAGTGTCAGTCCCGGCTGATCGCCGTAGATGCGCTGGGTCTCCTCCATAGCTTCCGGGTCAAAGGCCTGCACAGTGGCTCCGGCGTTCCAGAGATCCTCCATCAGGGTGCGGGCAGAGGCTTCTCTCATGTCATCGGTATTAGGCTTGAAGGCCAACCCCCAAAGTGCCACCACCTTGCCTTTGAGATTGCCATTGAAATAGTGGCTGATCTTGTCAAACAGCACATGTTTCTGGGCGTTATTGACCGCCTCAACCGCGTTCAGAAGCCGGGAGTCGTAATCGCAGTCCCTCGCGGTACGCGCCAGCGCCTGGACGTCCTTCGGGAAGCACGAGCCACCATAACCACAACCGGGATAGATGAAGTGATAACCGATGCGGGGATCGGAGCCAATGCCCCGGCGAACGTTTTCAATATCCGCTCCAAGCCGTTCGGCAAGGTTGGCGATTTCGTTCATGAAACTGATTTTGGTGGCCAGCATGGAGTTGGCGGCATATTTGGTGAGCTCCGCGGAGCGGATATCCATGAAGATCATGCGGTCGTGACTGCGGTTGAACGGGTAGTAAACCTCGTGCAGCAGCTCCATGGCGCGTTCACTGTCGGTGCCGATAATGATGCGGTCCGGCTTCATGAAGTCGTTGATGGCCGCGCCCTCTTTGAGGAATTCCGGGTTGGAGACCACATCGAACTCCAGCTCCAGACCACGCTTGTCCAGCCCTGCCCGCACAGCGGCCTTCACCTTGTCCCCGGTACCGACGGGTACGGTGGACTTGTCGACAATTACCTTGTAATCGTCCATGTACTCGCCAATGGAACGGGCCACCGCCGTTACGTACTGCAGGTCGGCGGAGCCATCTTCATCCGGCGGTGTACCCACTGCAATAAACTGTAAAACACCGTGGGCCACTGCTTCTTTGGTGTCGGTGGTGAACGACAGTCGGCCAGCCTCTACCGTATGCCTGACAATGGATTCCAGGCCAGGCTCGTAAATCGGGATGTGGCCATTCCTGAGCTTTTCAATCTTGCCTTGGTCTACGTCCATACACAGCACATGATGGCCTACATCGGCAAGGCAGGCGCCGGTGACAAGACCCACGTAACCGGTACCAAAAATCGTAATTTTCATCCGTTTGAACCCTGATGTCTGAAATGTGTTTGAAGCGTCAAGAGGGCTGTATCAGCCCTGTTTGTCCTGCCAGATTTTCTCCCAGGACAGGGCGGTTTCGACAATGGTATCCAGATCGTCATAGTCCGGCTGCCAGCCAAGCACCTTTTTGATCCGTGAGTTGTCTGCCATAAGCGCTGCCGGGTCGCCTGCCCGGCGACCGGATTCCGCTACCGGGAAGTCGTTGCCTGATTTGCGTTTCACCACGTCGATAACTTCACGGACGGTAAACCCACGCCCGTAACCGCAATTCAGTACCCGTGATTCACCACCATTTGCCATATAATCCAATGCCATAACATGGGCCTTGGCGAGATCCTCAACGTGGATGTAATCGCGGATGCAGGTACCGTCGCGGGTATCGTAATCGGTACCGAATACGCTCATGCCATCGCGCTTGCCGGTGACACATTCACAGGCCACCTTGATCAGGTGGGTAGCCTCAGGGGTTGCCTGCCCCAGCAGCCCCTCCGGATTGGCGCCGGCCACGTTAAAGTAGCGCAGGATAACGTAATTCAGGGACGACGCCGCAGCCAGATCCATGATCATCCGCTCACTCATCATCTTCGACGCACCATAGGGATTTATGGGAGCCAGAGGAAGGTCTTCGGTCAGTACGGTTTCTTCTGGCATACCGTAAACCGCCGCTGTGGATGAAAACACCATATAGGGAACCTGATGCTGCTCAACTGCTTTCAGCAGGTTTAAAGTATTCCTGGTGTTATTGCTGTAATACTTGAGGGGATTCTCGACCGATTCCGGCACGATAATATTGGCGGCGAAATGCAGTACAGCCTCAAAGCGATGCTGACTGAAAAGCTCGGCGACAGCCGCTTC
>JAWWAM010000013.1:0-19821 GCA_033721715.1 Marinobacter sp. | reverse complement strand
GCGCCGGCCTCGGCCAGTGCCCGGGAGCTGGCGGCGAAAGCGTCGAAATCCGGTTCATCGAGCCTGTTGCTGTTCTGGTTGAGGTCTGCAGCGGTTTGCTGCAAGGCACTGCGATCGCGGGCGGGGGCCTGTTGGTTCTCTTCCAGGGCTTCTTCGACGGACTTTTCAAGCTCTTCCATAAACTCCTGCAAGGCACGGCCATAGCTTTCGATGACCTGTTCGGCCTTGCGGCTTGCTTCGTCCGAGTAGGTGCGGAATTCGCGGGCCATTGCGTCCATCTGGAGGGTCAGGTCGTCGGAGGACTGGCTGAAGGTCGCCGAAAGACGCTCGCCCAGCCTGTTGATCTCACCCATCAGGCCATCCAGCGGTGACGGGTTCATGATGGCCTTTCCGGTACGATCATAATCGACCAGCCATTCACCGTTCTGTTGTACAAGATAGGTCATCACTTCCAGGCGCTCACCAGAAGCACCGTTCTCGGACGGCAGGCGGGTAACGATGGAGGCTTCGCGCTCTTCGATAATAACCCGTCCGAAGTCCGGCACGGTTTCAAACCAGTCGCGGGCATAACGGTCGAAGGCAGAGGGGTCGGCAAGCGTGGACAGGTCGGCGACGGCATCGGCGTCGTCTTCGGCCATGGCCTGCCAGAACTCCGCGGCCACTTCCTGGGGTGTTTCCGGTTTACTGCACCCGGCGGCAATAGCCATCACCAACGACAGTAACGCCACCTTCAACCACGCGTAAGTCATCCAATCGCCCTCACCCTGATGTCAGTTCAGAGCGAATAATACTACATCGGCTACAGGTTGCAGGTCAGTTTTACCAATTCTTCATCAAACACGCGGCGGTTTTCACTGTAGTCCACAGGCACATTGATCAGGTGCACGCCGCCTGCAGTAAGAGCCTTCTTCAAGGTGGGCTGCAGGTCTTCGGTGCGCGTGATGTTATGGCCAGCGGCGCCATAGGCATCGGCGTACTTCACGAAATCCGGATTGCTGTAATCCAGCCCGAAATTCGCGAAGCCTTCCTGGGACTGTTTCCACTTGATCATGCCGTAGGCATTGTCGTTGATGATCAGTATGACCAGGTTGAGTTTCAGCCGTACGGCGGTTTCCAGTTCCTGGCTGTTCATCATGAAACCGCCGTCGCCGCACACCGCCATGACTTTCAGGTGCGGGTACAGCATGGCAGCCATCATGGCACTGGGCAGGCCGGCCCCCATGGAGGCCAGGGCATTATCCAGCAACACGGTGTTGTTGTCGTATGCCGGATAATTACGGGCAAACCAGAGTTTGTACATACCGTTGTCCAGCGCAATGATGCCATCCTCAGGCATTACCTGGCGTACGTCGTGAACAATGCGCTGGGGGATGACAGGGAAGCGGCTGTCATCAATTTTTTCCGCCAGATGGCTATCCACAGAGGCTTTTACTTCCATAAACCGGCTGAAGTCATGGGACGAGCATTGGCCACAGCGCTCCGCGAGGTATTCCACGCTGTTGGCGATATCTCCGACTACTTCGTGCTGCGGGAAGTAGACCGGGTCTACATCGGCACCGCTGAAGTTCACGTGGATAACCTGCTTGCCACCCGGCTGCATGAAGAAGGGCGGCTTCTCGACGACGTCATGCCCCACATTGATCACCAGGTCGGCGTGGTCGATGGCACAGTGCACGAAGTCGCCGGCAGAGAGCGCAGCGTTGCCCAGATAGCGGGGATGACGCTCGTCCACCACGCCCTTGCCCATCTGGGTGGTGAAAAACGGAATATCGGTGACATTCACCAGGTGGATCAGGGCCTGGGACACCCGTTTCCGGTTAGCGCCGGCACCTATCATGATCAGGGGGTGCCTGGCTTTTCTGATCATGTCGCAGGCGGTATCCAGGCTCTTCGTACTGGCCGACGGCCGGCGAGCGTCACTGGGCTCGAAGATATGGGTATCGGCGTCTGCCATTTCCGAGGCGATGTCTTCCGGCAGTTCCA
Source organism: Marinobacter sp. (assembly GCA_033721715.1). Lineage (GTDB taxonomy): Bacteria > Pseudomonadota > Gammaproteobacteria > Pseudomonadales > Oleiphilaceae > Marinobacter. The sequence goes on along the minus strand of JAWWAM010000013.1, from coordinate 17,838 downwards.
GGTGAACTGCACCCGGGCGCTCTTCAGAGGCCAGGCGGAAGGCCTCCCTTACTTTCGCGGGAATGGTGTTGGCGTTGCTGATCTGGCGGGTGTATTTGGTGAGCGGGCGCATGAGGTCCACCACATCCAGAATCTGGAATAACCCCTGTTTGGATGACTTGATGGGCTTCTGCCCGGAAATCATCATCATGGGCATACCGCCAAGCTGGGCGTAGGCAGCCGCCGTTACCAGGTTGGTGGCGCCGGGGCCGAGGGTCGACAGGCAAACACCCACCCGGCCGGTCAGCCGCCCATAGGTGGCGGCCATAAAACCGGCTGCCTGTTCGTGGCGGTTGAGTATCAGCTCAATGCTGGATTCGCGCAGGGCCTCCAGAAGGTCCAGGTTTTCCTCCCCCGGTACCGCGAAGATATAGCGAACATCTTCGTTTTCCAGGGCATGAACAAACAACTCTGCACCGTTGCGGCGGATATCGGCCTGTGCGGTCATCCTCTCTCCTGTTCTGGATAGTGTGTCTGGAGTCACGCTCCCCGCAGCGGTTCAGCCTGAAGCGCGTCAGCCGGAAGCCTGTCACGGCCCCAGCTGCGGTGCACGCGGCCGATCACCCGCTCCAGCTCATCCTCGCCAACCTCTGCAGGCTCTCCCCGCTCGAGAGGGTCGAAGTGGAAAATGTACAGCCGTGATGCGAACTGTTCAAAGGGCAGGGAGGCCTCGCCAAACCGCTCGCCTTTGCCCGCCGTGCTGACCACCACCTCGTCACCCCAGTTCTGGCCACTGTCGTTATTCGGGTTGAAGAAATACACCCGCATAATGTCGTCCGGGTCCAGGGTGACACGGAGTATGGTAATGGCGTGCCAGCCGATAAACCTGGCTGCACTGTCAGTAACTGCTACGCCAGCAGGCTGGGGGTGGATCAATGGCTGGTTGCCGTTATAGTACGGATGGTAGCTGGCGTAGAAATACCGCAGGAAGGTTTCCAGGTCCTCCAGTTGCCCCGTGGCCACGTCCACATTGATTCGAAACCCCCGCCCGGCCGACCAGCCATGGAATTCGGGGTTTACCCACTGGTGAGGGTCGCCCTGCCGGCCGATGCACATGCGGCCCATTTCGGCATAGATCCTGTCCAGATGTGGCACTACAACCAGCGATACCGGGTCCAGATCCAGTGTTACTTCCGAGGCAACGCCACCCTTGCTGGCTACCGAGGACACAGGCTGACCCTCGAAGTGCATCATGATCTCATTGTCCCGCGCGGCCCAGGCGACCATCTGCAGCAAGTAGTCCGGATCGTTGTAGGCCCACATGGACAAGGCACGGGCAGACTGACACGTCGGGTTATTGCCTTGCCCCACCCCAAGGGGCTGGCCCAGCATGTTCAGCACACCCTGTATCAGCCACGCCTTGGGCTGGGGCTGGTATCCGTAGGCCAGCTGGATGCGGTCACGCGCCTCCGGGCAAATGGACAGCCGCGCCTGCCGCCAGAGCGCGGGGGCCAATGGCGGCTGATAGAGAATGCCCCGTTCCAGCATCAGCGCCAAACCATAAAGGCCCTGCGCCGTTTCCGGATACACGCCTTCGCTGACCAGTTCATTCACCAGGTCCTTGTAGCACAACAGGCAGTCGCGGCCGGTACTGGAGAGGCCCAGCGCTTCTGTCAGCATGGAATCCTGCTTTTCCAGAATGTAGCGCACAAATGCCGCGTGATAGGGCGACACCAGGCCGGTGTCATGCATGGAGCGGGCAAATCCGGTGGCCTCACTCTGCAGGGCACCCGAATCCATGGATTGCAAGCGCTCCTCGTAAACCGGAATACCCGGGTCTTCCCGGCATGCCTGGGTTGGCCCGTAAAGGCTTGAAATCAGGCGTTCTGCTCCCTGCCCGGCCCCACCCAGGTCGACATTGGGATCCACCCTGCATAGAGCGATCTGGGTAATCATCTGCCGCACGCTGGTCACCTGGATAGGCCGTTGTTGCAGAATTCGCCAGATCTCCTCGATAAGCCGGTCGATCACATGCTCATAGCCGATCTGCTGGGCAACATGCTGCACCACCGCACGACTGATCAGTGCAAGCTTGCCCTGCTCGCGCTCAGCCTCACCGGATTCCCCAAACAGCATATTCAGGTTGATCGCCAGTACCTGGGTCAGGTAGTGGTGCGCCTGCTCTGCCGATACCGACTCATGCAGATAATCGCTGTGGGCCACCGCCAGCAACCTCAGTTCACTGAGGGCTTCGATGATTACCGTATCGGCATGGGGGCTTTGCAGGGAGTGGGTCGTAAGCGAAGGCAAAAGAATGGAGGGGTCTGCCCAGTCGGTTCCCCAGAAAACGCCGGCTTTTTCAATTCGCTCGGCGCGCTCCTGGACCGCAAGGCAGCCCCCGGGCTGAAGCAGCACCCGGCGAACGATATCGAACAGCCGGGGCAGCTTGCCGGCCTTGGCGAAGCTACGGCTTTCATCGAGAGCCGTGATTGCATCATCCAGCCGCTGCACCAGCTTATCGAAATTGACGACAGGTGCCGGATTTCCAGCGTCGGAGTTGCTCAAACTGTCTTCCTCAGGATCTGGACCAGACCCGTTGTTGTTAATTCCTTGTGGAATTATACATAGAAATCCAGTTCTTCCTGATGTTTCAGCAAATCTCTCATCACATAGGGGTCTTCACCAAAGAAGTAAATCAGGCCCCAGTGTGTACCAAACGCGGTACGCTTGGTGACGGTTTCTTCCATCGGTGGCGTCAGTTCGTGAGACTCGAAATACTCGTGGTTCTCCGTCTCTTCCGGCATTTCCAGCTTACTGACCACACGGCGACGCGGATAGACGCCGAAACAGCCGGCATAGCCCGACGCATCCACCACCTCTTTCGGGAAGAAGGCCTTCACTTCCTCGTCGGTGGTTTTCGGGTCAAAGGTCATGATCAATGCCTGGTAGGCGTTGAAGCCATAGGCACGCTCAAGCAGCTCAAATACCTTGAAGCCCGGCGGCCGATACGCCACCTCACCGAAGTACATGGTGCTGTCGCTGGTCACGAAGTATTCCGGATGAATAAACCCGAATTCGATGTCGAACGTCTTGATCAGCTTTTCGATCTCACGGGTAATCTGTTCACGATACTTCTCCAGATCCGGAGTAGCCGGTACGAATACGGAATAACCCAGGGTGACATACTCGGAGATGTTCAGGAACGCGATCTTGCCCTTGTGAATCCAGGCCTCAACCGCGAATTCCCAGCCGTCCAGGTGCGACTCCATCAACACCGGGAACTCTTCATCCGGGATGGTATCCACTTCATCAGGTGTGCGGATAACGCGGTGGCCCAGGCAACCGGCCTTGTCAAAGGCCTTCAGGTGAATCGGGTCGTTGGGGTCACCGTCGAGTTTCAGCAGCGTCTGGTTTACGCGCTTCAGGAAGCGGATAACGTCTTCCCGATCATGGGCTTCCTCGAAAATACCCACCCGGATTCCGCCCAACTGGGCGCGGCGTTTCATCAGCGCTTTGTCCCGCAGCAACAGGGACTGGCCAAACAGTTTGGGTTGGTCCATCAGTACCGAGTTGATGGCGCCGGCCCACTCCACGGTTTCCTCGAACAGCGGGATCGCCACGTTCACACCCATCTCTTTGAGTGTCTGGGCAATTTCAACAGAACGATCGTTCAGGCGCTCGAAATTCCACGGAATATAGGGAATGTCATGTTCTTTGCAGTAGGCCTCGGCCCAATCGGGGGCGACGACTACATAACGGCGGTCAAACTTGTCCGCGGCTTCTATCGCGTTCAGGCTCCAGCCCAGGAGTGCAACATAACCTTTATTCGGATCGAACTTGTGCTCGCTCATATGCTTTCTCCTTTGGGTGTGTATTTATAACGTAACGATTTAGTTACAAATCGCAACTGATCCGGCACCCTGAAACGCAAAAAGCGCTGACCGTACGGGCGGTTAAGCCAGTGCTGCCAGCGCTTTTGAGGTTTTTAGATCGTTTGGTAATATCACCCCAATTTCAGGGTTGAAAGGGTCCTCTCCCTCACTTTATTGAGTAATTGCTCATCATCTACCAGCGACTGACCGTAGGAAGGCACCAGGACTTTCATGCGCTCCTGCCATTCGGCCGTTTTCATCCGCTCCGGAAAACAACGCTCGATTACATCGATCATGGCATGGGCTGCCGTTGAAGCTCCGGGAGAGGCACCCAACAGGGCTGCCAGGCTGCCATCTTTCGCTGCTACGATCTCGGTGCCAAATTCCAGCTTACCGCCGCCATCCGGTGACTTCTTGATGATCTGCACTCTCTGGCCGGCATCCTGCAAACGCCAGTCTTCTTCCTGCGCGTCCGGGAAATAGTTGCGCAGTGATGCCACGCGGTCACTGTGAGACTGAAAGACTTCGCCGATGAGGTAGCGGGTCAGGTCCATGTTGGTCCGGCTCACAGACAGCATCGGAAACAGGTTGGTGGGGCTGACCGAACCGAACAGGTCAAACACCGAGCCCTGCTTCAGAAAACGCGTGGTGAAACCCGCGAAGGGGCCAAACAGCAAGGCCGGCTCACCATTGATGATACGTGTATCCAGGTGCGGCACGGACATGGGCGGTGCGCCGATCGGCGCTTTTCCGTATACCTTGGAGTGGTGTTGTTCAACGATTTCCGGCTTCTGACATACCAGCCACTGGCCACTGACCGGGAAACCGCCATACCCTTTCGATTCATCAATGTTGGACTTCTGCAGCATCGGCAGTGCGCCACCACCAGCCCCCAGAAAGACAAATCCCGCCTCCAGCTTGGTCAGCTCTCCGGTTTTCTGGTTCTTCACCCGCACCTTCCAGCGGCCGTTGTCCCGCTTGGCAAGGAAATGTACCGGGCTACTGAGCATCAGTTCGAAATTCGGCGTGCTCTGCAGGTGTTCCACCATGCTGCGGGTCAGGGAGCCGAAATCCACGTCAGAACCGTGGTTGATTCTGGTTGCGGCCACCTTCTGCATCGGATCACGGTTGTTCACTACCAGCGGCATCCACTCTTCCAGATCCCGCGGGGATTCGGTGTATTCCATTTCACGGAACAGGTGGTGGGCACTGAGCTTTTCGTAACGACGCCTGAGGAACTTCACCCCGTCTTCGCCCCAGACAAAACTCTGGTGTGGCGTTCGGTTGATGAAGGTTTTGGGCTCCGGCAATATGCCCTGCTCGACCATGTACGACCAGAATTGCAGAGAGACTTCAAACGAAGCGTTGATTTTCAGGGCGCGATCGATGGTGACGTCGCCGTCTTCGGTTTCCGGCGTATAATTGAGTTCACAGTAACCGGCGTGCCCGGTGCCTGCGTTGTTCCATCCGTCGGTGCTTTCATGGGCCACGTGATCGAGACGCTCCACCATGACGATGTCCAGGGAAGGATCAAGCTGCCTGAGCATCATGCCGAGGGTAGCGCTCATGACGCCACCGCCGACCAGCACTACATCTGCCTGTCTAACGGCCATTGGTTATCACCCTAGCTAGTTTATAAGCCTGTAACCCATCCACGATCAGCAGAGGGGCTGTCTGAATTTGTGGCGCGATTATCCCGTTTTTTCAACGGATAATAAATTGCGAATATCAACCAGCGGCGGTCGATAGCGATCCGGCAGCAGCGGCAACGGCCTGCTGTATAAGGGCCAACGCTCTGATTTTCTTTACGAACGGTGGCCGGGAGTGGGTCAAACGTTTAAAATGCCCCCGACCGGGCGGCGCTCATTTGATTTTCATTCTCGCGCCTGCCGCCAAGGATATCACCGCCACTTTAGTCTCATACCGGGCGGCTTTCATCATCAGGGCTACTTTATGTTACTGGCATTCGCAGCAATCATTGCCGGTCTGATTCTTCTCGTGTGGAGTGCTGACCGGTTTATTGAAGGTGCGGCAGCAACCGCCAAGCACCTTGGCATGCCGTCTTTGCTGATAGGTATGGTGATCATTGGCTTTGGCACCTCGGCGCCAGAGCTTGCAGTATCGGCCATGGCTGCGCTGGATGGCAACCCGGGGCTGGCTCTGGGTAACGCCTATGGCTCGAATATCACCAATATAGCTGTGATTGTGGGCCTTACCGCCGTCATCGCTCCTATCGCCGTGCATTCACAGGTCGTACGTAAAGAACTGCCGCTGTTGCTGATACTGACCGCCATTGCTGGCTACCAGTTGATCGACGGCGAACTGACCCGGCTGGATGGCTGGGTTCTTCTGGGGGTGTTTGCCCTCGTAATGGGCTGGTCCATTTACCAGGGTGTACGGGGTAAAGGAGACTCGTTGACCGGGGAAACCGACGCAGAGCTTGTGGCCCACCCGATGCCGCTGAAAATTGCACTGATCTGGCTGGTGGTCGGCCTGGTCCTGCTACTGGTGAGCTCACGTATGCTGGTCTGGGGAGCGGTATATATCGCCCAGAGCCTCGGCGTCAGCGACCTGGTCATCGGCCTGACGATTGTCGCCATTGGCACTTCACTCCCGGAACTGGCCTCGGCTCTGGCTGCAGTAAAGAAAAACGAACACGACCTGATACTCGGCAACATCGTGGGCTCGGGAATTTTCAACACTCTGGCGGTAGTCGGACTGGCTGCGAGTATCGAGCCGCTGACCGTGGATATGGAAGTGCTGTACCGCGACTGGAGCCTTATGGCAGCCCTCACCATCGGACTTCTGGTGATGAGCTTTGGCTTTGCTGGCAAACCCCGGCTTATCACCCGGCCCGAGGGCCTGTTGCTTCTGCTGGTGTACGTTAGCTACGCCAGTTATCTGGTCTCTACCGTTATCCGCTGAGCAACGGCAAACCAGAACCGCTCTGGTTTGCCTGCCAGCACATTAGTCCTGGTTTTCCCGGAACACCATGGCCACGGAATTCAGGCAATAACGCTGCCCTGTGGGTGCTGGGCCATCGGGAAACACGTGCCCGAGATGGCTATCGCAGCGAGGACAGCGGATTTCGGTGCGGGTCATGCCCATGCTGCTGTCTTCAAGGTAGCGAATATGATCCGTGTCGAAAGGCTGGAAAAAACTGGGCCAGCCTGTGCCGGAATCAAACTTGGAATCCGAGCTGAACAATGGCAGTTCACACAGCCGGCAGTAATAAACGCCCGGATTCTTGTTATCCAGCAACGTGCCACAAAAGGGCCGTTCGGTGCCATGGTCCAGCAACACCCGGCGCTCTTCTTCCGAGAGGCCGGCAGCCTTCTCATTGATCTGTTCCGGTGTCAGGGGGGTCAGGTCGTAACCTGCAGCAGAAACGCCCATAGCAGCCTCCTCAGGCAATGTCATTACCGGTGAAACCGGGCTTGAGCCGGTCACCGAATGTGTCCACAAGCTTTTCCATCTTTGGTGCCGCAACGGCCATGATGTATGGCTGATAGGGATTGCGTGCCGCAAAGTTCTGGTGGTACGCCTCGGCCGGGTAAAATGCATCCAGTGGTTCCAGGCTGGTTACCACCGGGTCCTCGTAGACTCCGGCCGCATCCAGCTGACGAAGGTACGCCTGTGCGACCCGTTTCTGGTCTTCAGTCTCGTAAAAAATCGCGGAGCGGTACTGCGTGCCCCGGTCATTTCCCTGCCGATTGAGTTGAGTGGGGTCGTGAGCCACTGACAGGAAGACCTTGAGGATTTCCCCGAAGCTGACTGTTTGCGGATCGTACCGCACGTCAACCACTTCCGCGTGGCCGGTCTGCCCACTGCAGACCGCCTCATAGTTCGCCGTATCCGGGCTGCCGCCCGCATAGCCGGACTCCACACCGGTCACACCGTTCACTGCCAGGAAAACCGCCTCTACACACCAGAAACAGCCACCGCCAAGCACGACGTGTTGCTCGCTGGAGTTCCCCGGCGGCAAATCGTTTTCAGGGTCAGGAAAACGGCTTTTCGGAACATTCAGGCCCGGAATATTACAGGATGTCGACATATCAGTGTCTGCCTCAGAGTCATTACCGTTTGTGCACTTCCATTACGCTCAAGTGTGGCCTTAGTGACCCGGTTTATCTACCCCGCAAGGCTGATCAGAAAATCAGCAGCCCCGCCAGAGCACTTCCGGGTGCCAGTATCCAGACGGGCACCCGCCAGACAGCAAGGCTTACCCAGGCCAGTAATACAAAAGCCAGCGCGCCGGAACTATCTACGGCAGAAGTCCATACCGGATCATAAAGCGCTGCCAGCAGCAATCCGACAACGCCTGCATTCACGCCCGCGAGCGCTGCGCGGACCAGCTCATGCTTGCGAATATAGGACCACAATGGCAGACCCGCAAATACCAACAAGGTTCCAGGCAGAAAGACCGCAATTACCGCCACCACAGCACCGGGCAAACCATTTTCGATACCGCCAAGAAATGCCGAGAAGGAAAACAGTGGCCCGGGCATAGCCTGGGCTACCCCGTAGCCGGCCAGAAAGGTATCTGCCGGCATATTTCCGCTAGCAACAAAGCCTTCCTGAAGCCAGGGCAATACCACGTGGCCGCCACCGAACACCAGGGCGCCGGCACGATAGAGTTCTGCCCACACCCAGCCCAGGGAACCCTGGGCCATGGGGAGAAATGCCAGTACCAACAGCACAACAAACATCGCAAAGAAAACCATGGGACGACGTGTCTGCACGGGTATCGTCAGCGCCTCCGCGGACTGCTTCTGCGGCAGTTTCAGTGCCGCACCAGCCACCCCGGCGACAAGCAGGGCCAGAATCTGCATCCAGGTTGCCCCCACGGTTAACAAAAGGACCGCCACCAGCAGTGCAATGGATAACCTGGGGCCGTCCGGGCACAGGTTCCGGCCCATCTGCCACACAGCCTGGGCCACAACCGCCACCACAAACAGTTTAAGACCGGTGACCCAGCCACCAGCGCCTGCGTCCGGCCAAAGGCCGAGCCCGAGGGCTAACAGCGTCATCAAGATGGCCGATGGCAATGTAAAACCAAGCCAGGCCGCGGCAGCGCCAGTGTAGCCTCGTTGCAGGAAGCCGATTGTCAGCCCTACCTGGCTGGAGGCGGGGCCGGGCAACAGTTGGCACAGTGCCACCACTTCGCCATAGGCGGAATCCGACAACCAGCGACGGCGTTTTACAAATTCTTCATGGAAGAACCCCAGGTGAGCAGCCGGCCCACCGAACGAGGTCAGGCCAAGCCGCAGAAACAGCAAAAATATGTGCCAGGCCGGTAACGCCCCGGCGTATTCCTTTTTTGCGCTGACATCCCTGGACATGGAACTCTCTGTGTTTAACAGCGTGCATTAAGATGAGGGAACATTATGACGTTCCGGTTGCATCACTCCCAGACCCATCCATAATGAGGAGACGGGTTGACCGGATCGTGACAGAACCAATTTCAATAACCAACAGGATCGACAATGACCGCCCGGGCCCATACACCAGAAAATCAGGATGAGCTGCTGGAGTATCGGCTGAGCCTCCGGCTTGGTCCGGTTCACGCACGGCAACGCCTGGGAATCGAACAGGAAGCAGAGTCAAAGGTGTTCGGTCCTGACCGGCATTCATTCCACCTCGAGAATATCACCTCCGCACCCCGGTTTATCAGTACCTGCCTGAAACTGGCTGGGCTGTTCCGGCGTGGGCAGGCCAACAGTCGCCGTCTGGACACGGTCCACAACCGCTTCCTCATCGAGGGCCTTCCGGCCGCTTTCGAAGGTTACCGTATCCTGCAACTGACCGACCTCCATGTGGACATGGACGAGGCCAACCTGCAGGCGGTGATTAACCGGATCGCGCCACTGGAGTACGACCTGTGCGTACTGACTGGTGACTACCGCCGCAGGACCTGGGGCCCGATCGAGGACGCAATGGAGGGCATGGCAAAGCTACGGGGCGCCATTCGGGGCAAGGCCTACGCCGTATTGGGAAATCATGACAGTGTGCGCATGGTGCCCGGTCTCGAAGACATGGGGTATAACCTGTTAATGAACGAGCACGCCATACTGCAACGAGGGGATGACAAACTGTACCTGGCAGGCGTGGATGATGCGCACTTCTACAAGGTTCACAACCTGCACAAGGCCGGTGACGAAATCCCCGCCGGCGGCATCAGCCTGTTGCTCAGCCACACCCCCGAAATCTGGCGGGAAGCGGCCCACGCCGGCTACGATGTTTTCCTGTGTGGCCATACCCATGGCGGGCAGATCTGCCTGCCCGGGCGGATTCCCGTCACCCTGGACTCCGACTGTCCACGGGAACTGGGCCGGGGTTACTGGCGCCGTAACGGCATGCAGGGCTATACCTCCCCCGGAACCGGCACTTCGGTCGTCAATGTGCGCCTGAACTGCCCCCCCGAGGTAACCTTGCATACGCTTACAGGCGGGCCAGAGTAGCAAGCGTCTCAGTGGGGCTGGTGACGAATGCCCAGCCGGAACAGCAGTGGTGAAAGCGCTATATTGGAGACGGTGAAAAGCACTACAACACCGACGACAACCAGCCCACTCACCTCCAGCCAGTACCAGGCCAGAATCATCGGCAACAACGCCTCGGGGACCTGGTCCAGCCCCATAGCCCGGGCACTCGAGGCCAACCCGGCACGGCGCTTGATAAAGCTGCTTATCATATCGCCGATCAGCCCCAGCAACCCGAACAGCAAGCCAAATAGCAGTTCTATGCCAGTCACCAGGGCGAACAGGCCGCAGGCGAGCGTACCGGAAATAACACCTCGCCAGGTTTTGCTGGCCCCGAGCAACGGATGACCGTCCCGCCACAGCCTGCCCCCGTCAACGGGAGCAGACCCTCGTCGGCCGAGTATCCGCGCGGCAACTACCGGTGCCCCGTTCGCCAGCACCAGCATCACGAAGAGCTCGAGAAAGATCAGCAAACTGCTCAGCCTCTGTCAGATATCACCCGGGAACGTCGCCCTTTCAGGACACGCCGCCTTTGGTCAGTTTCAGCGGGTCCATCAACTCTTCCAGCCTGTCGCGGTCAAGACCACTGCGCTCTTCCGCAACGTCAATCACCGGCCGGCCGCTTTGATAGGCTTCCTTGGCAATATCAGAGGCAAGGCTGTACCCGATCTCGGGATTCAGCGCCGTTACCAGCACCGGATTCTTGCCAACTGCAGAGTTCAGATGCTCAACATTCACTGTGAAGTCGCGGATAGCCTTCTCACCGAGGATGGTGGATGCGTTGGTCAGCAGTTCAATCATGTCCAGCAGGTTGGCGCCCACCAGTGGCAACATCACATTCAGCTGGAAGTTGCCCGATTGCCCGGCAATGGCAATGCTGCTATCCATGCCCATAACCTGGGCACCCACCATGGCCACCGACTCCGGTATCACCGGGTTAACCTTTCCGGGCATGATGCTGCTGCCTGGCTGCAACGCCGGCAGGCTGATTTCAGCCAGACCATGGATAGGCCCGCTGTTCATCCAGCGCAGGTCATTGGCAATTTTGGTGAGCACAATCGCCAGGCCCCTGAGCTGGGACGACAGCGCCACGGGCGCATCAACCGCACTCTGCCCGACAAACTTGTGCTCCAGCGAGTGGAAATGGTAGCTGGTGTTGGATTTCAGAAACTTGACGAACTGTTCCGGAAACTCGTGCAACGCATTCACACCGGTGCCTACCGCGGTTCCGCCCTGGGGAACCAGGAGCAAATCGTCAGCTGCAGCGGCCAGTCGCTTCTCTGTGGCCAGCAACTGCTCCCGCCAGGTCCGCAATTCCTGGCCCAGAGTGACAGGCATAGCGTCCATCAAATGGGTTCGGCCGGTTTTGACCTGTTCTGAAAACATCGCCTCCCGCTCGTAAATAATGCCGCACAGATGGGTTAGCGCCGGCAGCAGCCGTTCGTGAACACCGGTAAGTGCACTGATATGGATGGCAGTCGGGATGACGTCATTGGAGCTCTGGCTCATGTTGACGTGATCGTTGGGGTGGATTTCGACACCTGCCTGTGCCGCCAGCGCCGCGATCACCTCGTTCACATTCATGTTGGTGCTGGTGCCAGACCCGGTCTGGTACCGATCAATGGGGAACTGGTCGGCGCAGTCGCCATTCAGTATGCGGTTGCCTGCCGCCACGATAGCGTCACGCACCTCGTTGTCCAGAAGCCCGAGGCTGGCATTGGCATCGGCCGCCGCCTGCTTTACCCGGACAACAGCGGCGATGAACGCCTGGGGCATCGGCAGGCCACTGACCGGAAAGTTTTCCACGGCTCTCTGGGTCTGGGCGCCCCACAGGGCCTCTTCGGGAACACGGACTTCGCCCAGGCTGTCTTTTTCCGTCCTGAATATGGTCATGACACTCTCCTTATGAGCCAGACTAGACTATTCGTTGATCGGGGACTTCAACCTCACATGGTCGCAAATGCCGGTAACCTGATCAAAATTCAGAATCAGCGTGTGGACCGTATTGGTGTAGGTGTCGTGAAGGTAAAACTTGAAACGACGCTGCTTTTCTCCCTGCAGGTAGCCGTCATACTCCCGTACGAGCTCTCGTACGTCGCCCCCCTCATCCCTGGACCAGGTGGCATTGAACGGTCCAAGTACAGCGCCACCGGAGAGGCAAACGGTCACTTCGTGGTTGGTAAGGGCATTTTCGGGAACAGACATAACTCTCTCTCCTGACAAAACAAGCGTTGACAGAATAGAGTGTAGACCGTCATTTCCGATCCGGGTTCAGGGATGTGGCCAGGCTGGTTACCAGGGCTCTCAGGCGGTTGGGTTTTACCGGTTTGTTCAGAATGGGCAGATACTGGGAAGTGATCAGCCGACGGGTTTCATCGCTGCGGTCGGCGGTAATGACCGCAGCGGGAATATCCCGGCCGAAGTGCCGCCGCACCCCATAGATCGCCTCACATCCTGTGAGATTGTCATCCAGGTGGAAATCCGCAAGGATGATGTCGGCGTCCTGACCCTGATCAATGGCTGCGGCCGCACCTCCCGCTGTCACTACCTGGCACCCCCAACGTTCCAGTACCGCCCGCATGCTTTCCCGCACCGGCTCTTCATTATCGATTACCAGAACACGCAACCGATCAAAGGAGAGGGTGGCGGGTACCGGCACTTCCGTTTTACGTTGTCCGGCAGGCGCTTCCAGAACAGTGCTCACCGGCAGCAGGACGCTGAAACAGGAGCCCTTTCCATAGCTGGACTCCACCCGGATCTCACAACCCAATACCCTCGCCATGCGATCCACAATCGCCAATCCCAGGCCAACGCCCTGACGACCGCCCCCTTTGGGCAATATCTGGTGGAACTCCCGGAAAATGTCCTCGAGCTTCTCCTGTTCGATTCCCACACCCGTGTCCCACACTCCGATTTCCAGGTTTGGGCCACGCTTGCGGGCAGCAAACAGGATTCCGCCCTCGGTGGTGTAACGAAAAGCGTTGCTCAACAGGTTCCTGAGAATACGTGTCAGCATTCGCGGATCGGTGCAGACGCTGCCGGCGCCTGCCCGCAGTCGAAAATTCAGGTCTGCGTTCTCGGCCAGGGGCTCGAATTCCTGGGCCAGGCCACGCATCAGTTCACCAATGTCTGTGTGGACATAATCCGGCTGCATGGCTTTCTGATCCAGCTTGGAGATGTCCAGCAGATCCGCCAGCAGGTCTTCGGCGCTTTCCAGTGAGCGCTGAACCCGATGCACCAGCCGGTTTTCGTCCGCCGGAAGGTTGCTGTCCATCAGGGCGGAGACCAGCAACCGCGCCGCATTCAGGGGCTGGAGCAGGTCATGGCTGGCCGCTGCCAGATACTTGTCCTTGCTTTCATTGGCTTGCCTCGCGGCGTCTACCGCCACAACAAGCTCCTGTTCCACTTTCTCCCGCTGCTCGATCTGGTAACGCAACACGACATTGGCGTTCTGCAGTTCGTCGGTACGCTCCTCTACGCGGCGTTCCAGATCGGCATTGAGCTGGCGCAGCTTTTCCCTGGCCTGATGGCGTTCGGTTATGTCTGCAACAAATGCTTCCACCACTTCCGGACCAAGGTCCGGCCGCCGCAACAGTGTGATCGCAACCTGCACGGGCGTGTTGTCCGCGCGCCTCAGCCGGGCTTCCCGGGCGCTGAGGCTGCCGTGGTCCAGCAACTCCTGGCGAATAGCGTCAAATTCGCCGGAACTGCAGAACAATTGCTCTCGCAGACGGATGACACGAGTGATCAGGTCTTCGGCACTGTCATAGCCGCAAATACGGGCCATCGCAGGATTGGCAGCTACAAAGCCACCCCGGAGATTGGCCTGAAAGATACCGTGCAGGGCATTTTCGAACAGCCATTTGTATCGGTTGCGCTCCTTTTCAAGTTCCTCTATCCGATCCTGGAGCGCCGGATAGTAGTTCTTGCGGACCGACTGGCTGCCCAGACCGAGCAGGTCACCAATCTGGTACTCGGCGTCACTGGAATCAGAGGGCTTCTTCATAAACAACTTCAACATCGCGGCGCGAGGACTTGCGAGGGTTGGTCAGGATGCAGGGATCCTGCAGGGCGAAACCGGACAGATAGGGAATATCGGACGTAGTCACGCCCAGCTTTGCCAGCTTGGCTTCCAGCCCAACCGTGCGCTTCAGGGTGATAATCCGCTCCATCAGGCGCTGCTTGATCACCGGTTTCGACATGCCGCGGGTATCAATATCCATGGCCTCGGCCACCCGTTTGAAGCGGTCCTCTGCAGAGGTGTAGTTATAGGCCACCACGTGTTCCAACAGTATCGCGTTACAAAGCCCGTGGGGCAAGTCGAGGAAGCCGCCCAGACTGTGGGACATGGCATGGACCGCGCCCAGAATGGCATTGGAAAACGCCAGCCCGGCTTGCATGGAGGCCAGCATGATCTGCTCCCGCAGATGTACGTCAGCGGTGTTACGCACCAACGGCTCCAGATTGCGGTTGATCAGCCGGATTGCTTCCAGGGCATTGGTGTCGGTAAGCGGCCCGCTGCCGGTGGAGACGAAAGCCTCGATGGCATGCACCAGGGCGTCGACACCGGTACAGGCAGTCAGGTAGGCATCCATGGTTTCCGTGACTTCAGGATCAATGAGCGCCACGTCCGGAACCACAGCCTTGCTGATAATGGAAAACTTGAAGCGCCGGTTGGGGTCGGAAATGATCGCAAACTGGGACACATCGGCGGACGTACCGGCCGTGGTGGGGATCAGGATCATTGGTGGCGACGGCGAGGTGATGGTATCCACACCCTCGAACTCAAGGATATTCCGGTCGTGGGCGCTGACGATACCGATACCCTTGGCACAGTCCATGGGGCTGCCACCACCAATGGCAACGATCACATCACACTCGCTGGACCGATACAGCTCGGCGCCCGCCATCACTTCATCCACTTTGGGATTGGGCGAGACCCCGGTAAACACGGTGACGCGGATGCCCGCTGCCACCAGAATATCCACGATTTCCGCAACCCAGCCGGCTTTCTCCACACCCGGGTCTGACACCAGGAACACATGGCGGGCGCCGAAGTTGCTGGCAAAGTTGGCCACCGCCTTGCGGGAGCCGGCACCAAAGACGATCTCGGGGGAAACAAACTTGCGCAGAGCGGAAATGTCGTAGCTCATGGGCGTTCTCTTCAGCGATGCTGTTATTGTTATATCAAGTCCAAGTTTACCTGAACTGCTATCCGCCATCATCGCACTTTTGGCTACACCGCCGATAGAACGCCAGCAGGTTCTCCAGCAACGCAATCTGGCTGTGGCGCTGCCGGAAGCCGTGCCCTTCGTCTTCAAACCACCAGAGTTCAACCGCCTGCCCGCTCTGCTCCAGCACTTTTACCATCGCCCTGGTCTGCTCCGGCACCACGACCCGATCCTGCCCGCCCTGAAAAAAGATCATTGGCCGGCGGATGCGTTGGGCCTGAAGCACCGGTGTGCGTGCCTGCCAGCGCCCGGGAAATTCATCCGGTGGTCCCAGCAACCAGTCCAGGTAGCCCGACTCGAAGCGGTGTGTCACCTCTCGCAGATGAGCGGGGTCACTGACCCCGAACAGGCTGGCACCCGCCCGGAAGCGCTGACTTCGAGTCATGGCCATCAAGGCCGTGTATCCCCCGGAGCTACGGCCCTGGATGAACAGCCGGGTAGCGTCCCCCCGGCCCCTGGCCACCAGGTAATCTGCCGCCCGCTCCATATCCTCCACGTCTGACTGGCCCCAGTTGCCGGCCAGCGCCAGACGGAAATCCCGGCCGAACCCCGCACTGCCGCGATAATTGAGCTCGGCCACCGCAAACCCGTGCTGACACCAGAACTGGATCTGAGGGTTGAATACCGGCCATGCAGTCGATGTGGGGCCACCATGGGCGATCAGGATCAATGGTGGAGGCGTGTTCTCCAACCCGCCCCCGACCGACGGATACAGGAATCCACTGACCTCTTCGCGCACATTCGTCGAGGGGGGAACCCGAAAGGTTTCCGGGGTCACAATTGGCGTATCAGGAAACGGGGTTTCGCCCCCGGCAAGGGTGCGGGCATGGCCGGTCTCAGGATTCACTGCCAATACTGAATCGATCCGTGAAGCCGACCGGGCAATGCAATAAAGTTCGCCGTTGAAGGCCATCAGGTGGCGAAAGTCGGTGTAGTCCGAGGCAACCCTGACGGGTGGGGACTCGGCAGACAGCGTCAGCCATAGCTCCCCGCTTCCGCAAACGTAGCGCACCCGGGCCCAGCCTCCCTGCCCCAGCGGCCAGTGGTGACGCTCACCCAACTGCCAGGGGGCGCTGGCGTGGTCCGCAGCTGTCGCGCCGAGGCAGGTCCACGTGGGCTGTCCTGTGGTGAGCGACACCTGCCAGGGCTGCCACCAGCCTTCGTGATCCGACAGCACGTGCAGCTCCTCGCCATCGAACACAGGCTGCTGGACGCTCCCGCCTGTGGGCGCCGGCAGGCAACGAGCCCCGACCAGTGTTCCATCGAAATCCACATCCGCAGCCCACAAAACAGAACTCACCCACGGCATGTCCGGCAGCGACCAACATACCCAGGCAATGCGCTTACCACTGGCGGACAGCGCCGGTGCGCTGTAAAAGTCCTCGCTTTCATGCAGATGCAGAACTTTGTTGTCGCCCTGTACGGCCACCAGTTGCTGGCGCCCCGCACTTTCTCTTACCGCCAGAACACGGTGATGGCCGTCATCCCACACCAGTCCGCCGAAGCTGGCATCCGGGTCCCTGGTCAAGGCGTCTGAGGCCCCTGTGCGCGGGTCAATTCGGTGGATCTGCTGTCCTGACGCCGCCACCGCAAACAGGGCGTCCGGCCCGGCACATAACGCACCGCCACCGTAACCATTAACTTCGCTGCGAATACCGAACTCCGGGCGCGTTACCGGGTGAGAGGCATCTCCGTTTCCCTTTCTGAGCAGGTTGTTGCCGGTGGCAGGGTCAAACTCCAGCCAGAAAACACCGGCCCGGGAGGCAGTCAGCGCGCCCCGCTGGACAAACGCAGCAGAGGCCCGCTCTGCAGAAAGCGGCGAGAATATCGTGTTGTCTGGCGTATCAGCCCCTGAAGAACAACCGGGAGTTGTCGGCGTTGCGATAGGTCAGCTCCTCCAGCCCGGCGGTGGCGTGGTCCGCCGCCTCGCGGGCGGCGAGGATACGGTCATGGTGGGGCGACTTGCTGCATACCGGGTCGGCGTTGTCGGCATCGCCGGTCAGCAGGTAGGCCTGGCAGCGGCAGCCGCCGAAGTCCTTGTCTTTTTCATCACAGGAACGGCAGGGCTCCGGCATCCAGCTATCGCCCCGGTAATGGTTGAAACCCGGGCTGTCATACCAGATGGAGTGTAGCGAGGATTCGCGGACATTGGGAAATTCGATGGGCAGCAGCCTTGCGCTGTGGCAGGGCAAGGCGGTGCCATCCGGGGCCACCGTCAGGAACAGGCTGCCCCATCCGTTCATGCAGGCCTTGGGTCGTTCTTCGTAGTAATCCGGT
>JAWWAM010000012.1:0-20026 GCA_033721715.1 Marinobacter sp. | reverse complement strand
TACGGTACCCAACGGTATATTAAGCTCGTCGGCCACCATCTGGTGTGACTTGCTTTCCATGTAAACCTTGGCAATAACGGTGATCTGTTCTTCCGGCAGGTGGCGGAGAGACTCTCTGACCCGGCGTTCGGACATCAGGCGGTGCAGCGATGTGACCGGCTCGTCATCGTTCTCGCCGGGAATCTGCCACAGATCTTCAGTCTCGACCGGCATCTCTGCGCTGGTGCGCTTCATCTTGCGCAGCATGTCGATGCGCTGATTACGGGCAATGGTGAAAATCCAGGTGGAAGCAGCAGCCTTGCGCCAGTCATAGAGGCATGAGCGACGCCAGATGGACACGAATACTTCCTGGACCAGCTCCTCGGCATGACTTGCCAGGCCGTTAGCCATGGCGTAGTACTTGATCTGTGGGCCAAAGTGCTCGAACAGGGCATGGTAGGCCTGTCGATCCTGGTTTTTTCCCACTTTCTCGAGCATCTGGCTCCAGGGGTCCTTGCGGCCCTCGGCCCGTGCCGGCTTCTGATCCAGTGTGGTCACCGGACGCTCCTTGACTGTCGCATGATTTGAAATTGTTCTGTTCATCATTCTATGCACTCGCCCCGGGTTTGTCAGTCACGATATGTACGGGGCGGTCAGGCAGCCGGATCAGCCCGGAGCTGGATTTCGGTATTTATTTGTCGCGTGGGGAGCGGATTACTCTTCCAGGTAGGTGTAGCCTTCCAGGCCGTTGCCAAGTTCTTCCAGTAGAGTGGCCTGTTGCTCCTCCGGTAATCCACTGGCGGCAAACTTCTGCTGGTAGGCCCGTAGCAGGGCAGCCGGTTCGAAGTTGACGTACTGCAGCACCCTTGCCACGGTATCGCCATGAATCGGTTCGCTGACAGTATGGCCGCCGCCAGCGTTGCGTCGCACATCCACCGAATGGGTGTCGCCGAACAGATTATGCATGTCACCGAGGATTTCCTGGTAGGCGCCGGTCATGAAAAAGCCCATCAGCATGGGTTCCTCCGGCGCCTCTTCCGGTAGCGGGAAGGTGGTTTCAATACCCTGGCCGTCCACGTAGCGGTCGATACGCCCGTCGGAGTCGCAGGTGATGTCCTGGATAACCGCGCGCCGGGTCAGGGGGCGGTTCAGCCCGTTGATGGGCATGATCGGGAAAATCTGGTCAATGCCCCATACATCCGGCAGCGACTGGAACAACGAAAAATTCACAAAAAGCTTCTCAGCCAGTTTTTCGTTGAGCTCGTCAATAATCTCCCTGTGCGCCCGGTTAGCGGAATTGAGCTGGTCCCGGAGTGCCCGGCAACACGTCGTGTAGAGAGTTTCCGCCTGCGCCCGGTCGGCCAGAGACAACAGGCCATGGGCGAACTGGGTATGTACATCCGCCATGGCATGGAGCACGTCATGATAGACCTCCGCGAGAGAGCGGGGAGAATTGTCATCGCGCAGGCTTTCCAGGTCCCGCCACAGGTCCTGGAGCGGGGCTGGTGCATCGCTGGCCGGCTGCTCTGGCTGACGTTTGTCAGGCACCTCACGATCGATCACGTTGGTGACCAGTACCGAATGGTGGGCGGTCAGCGCCCGGCCTGATTCACTGATCAGGTTGGGGTGGGGCATACCGGTGCGGTCGCATTCCGCCTGCAGAATATGAACCACGTTGTAGGCGTACTCATGCACGCTGTAATTCATGGAGCAGCTGCTGCGGGAACGGGTACCTTCGTAATCCACCCCAAGGCCTCCTCCGATGTCGACAGTGCCCACCGGCGCGCCCATTTGCCGCAACTCGCTGTAGAAGCGGGCACATTCCCTCAATCCGGTCTGGATGTCGCGAATATTGGCAATCTGCGATCCCAGGTGAAAATGCAGCAGTTGCAGCGATTCCAGGGCGCCGGCGCTGCGCAGGGTCTCGACCACGTCCAGCACCTGGCTGGCGGAGAGGCCGAATTTCGATTTTTCGCCGCCGGTATTCTGCCAGTTCCCCTTGCCAATGGTGGCCAGTCGTGCCCGTACACCAATCAGCGGTGTAACCCCGAGAGCGCGGGCCTGCTCCAGGATCAGTGGCAGCTCGGACTGCTTCTCCACCACGATGAACACCCGGTGCCCCAGCTTTTGCCCGATGAGGGCGAGGCGAATGTATTCACGGTCTTTGTAGCCGTTACACACAATCACGGAACCCGTTTGCTGTGAAAGCGCCAGCACGGCCATCAGCTCCGGCTTGCTGCCCGCTTCCAGGCCAATCTGATTGTCGCTGGCAGCGGGCTCTGCACACAGCAGTTCCTCAACCACTCGCCGCTGCTGATTCACCTTGATGGGATAGACCGCGGTGTAGGTGCCCTGGTAGCCCTGTTCCCCGGCGATCCGGTTGAAGGCACCACAAAGCTTGTTGACCCGATCGTGGAGAATGTCCGTGAAGCGGATCAGTACTGGCAACTGCACTCCCTTGCTCACCAGGGAGCGGGTCAGGTCGGGCAGGTTGATATCCTCGCCACTTTGACCCCGGTCCGGGCGGATCAACACCTCACCGCGGGCATTCACATCAATATAGCCCTCGCTCCAGTG
This sequence comes from Marinobacter sp., assembly GCA_033721715.1. Classification (GTDB taxonomy): domain Bacteria; phylum Pseudomonadota; class Gammaproteobacteria; order Pseudomonadales; family Oleiphilaceae; genus Marinobacter. Next base: position 17,470 of record JAWWAM010000012.1, on the reverse strand, counting down.
GGCGATGTTGTACACCTTGTGGGCGGCACTGCCGGTGGGTTCATTCATGGCGCTGTCCTGTGCTGAATCCGGAGCCGGCACGTGCCGGCTTATTGCCGTCATTGTATGGATTCCACCGGCCTGCTGAAAGAACCGTGCCGGAAAAAAAACCATGGCCCTACAGGATGATAGTCCTTTAGGTGTGCGGTATCCCCACCTACAATACCTTCAATACGATCTGGCTCGACACGTTAATCCGGAGACATGAAATGACTGCACTGAACGATGGCTGGTTCACCGAAGTATTCCAGGACCAGGGAACTGCATTCTCCCTGCAGGTAAAAAAGAAACTGCACGAAGAACAGACGGGGTTCCAGAAGCTGGAAATCTGGGAAACCGAAACTTTCGGCAATCTGATGGTGCTGGATGGCTGTGTGATGCTTACCAGCCGTGACAACTTCCTCTATCACGAAATGATGACCCATCCGGCCCTCTTCACCCACAAGGACCCGAAAAAGGTCGTCATCGTCGGTGGTGGCGACTGCGGCACCCTCAAAGAAGTTCTCAAACACCCGGGCGTGGAGGAAGCCTGGCAGGTGGAAATCGACGAACGCGTCACCCGTCTGTCGGAGCAGTATTTTCCTGAGCTGTGTGAATCCAACACCGACCCCCGTGCCAACTTCTTCTTCGGTGACGGCATCCAGTGGATACGTGATGCGGTGCCGGAGAGCCTCGACGTGATTATCGTCGATAGCACCGACCCGGTCGGCCCCGCCGAAGGCCTTTTTGCGCTGGACTTCTACCGCGACTGCATGATTGCGCTGCGCGAGGGCGGCATCATCGTCCAGCAGAGCGAGTCGCCGTTGCTGCACACCAACACCATCATCAAGACTATCCACGATGACATGAAAAAGGCAGGGTTTGATCATGTGCGCACCCTGCCGTTCCCGCAGCCGGTTTATCCCACCGGATGGTGGAGTTGCACCATGGCGGGGAAGGAAAAGCCGGTGGTGTATTTCCGCGAGGAAGATGCCGACCAGCGGCCGTTTGTGACCCGGTATTACAACGCTGATATCCACCGTGGGGCATTGGCCATGCCTCAGTTCATGGTGGATGCGCTGGAGGATGAGGTGATGTCTAGCGAGCGGTAATGGAGACGTAAAAAAAGAGGGGCACCCGCAGGTGCCCCTCTTTCGCTCAGGTGTCAGCCGATATTACTTGCTGCTGACAAACTCCGGATAGGCTTCCATGCCACACTCGGACAGGTCCACACCTTCGTACTCTTCCTCTTCGGTAACCCGGATGCCCATGACCGCCTTGAGGATACCCCAGACAATCAGGCTGGCGCCGAAGACCCAGACGAAGATGGTGAGCAATCCGACCAGCTGACCCATAAAGGTCGCATCCGCATCGGACAGCAGCACCGCGAAGATACCCCAGATGCCAACCACACCGTGCACCGAGATGGCACCGACCGGATCATCGATACGCATCTTGTCGAGAGTGACAATCGAGAACACCACAACGATGCCGCCGATAGCGCCGATGATGGTCGCCAGCAGGGGCGATGGATCAGCAGGCTCGGCCGTGATGGCCACCAGGCCAGCCAGGGCACCGTTCAGGGCCATGGTCAGGTCAGCCTTGCCGAACATGATGCGGGCGACGATCAGTGCGCCGATCAGGCCGCCGGCTGCAGCTGCGTTGGTGTTCAGGAACACGTTGGCAACCTCGTTGGCCACACCGATACCACCCAGCTTCAGGGTAGAGCCGCCGTTAAAGCCGAACCAGCCCATCCACAGGATAAAGGTACCGAGCGTTGCCAGCGGCAGGTTTGCGCCCGGGAATGCATTGATCTGACCCTTCGAGCCGTATTTGCCTTTACGGGGCCCGAGCAGCAGAACGCCAGCCAGGGCAGCCGCAGCACCCGCCATGTGCACGATACCGGACCCCGCATAGTCACTGTAGCTGAGCTCGTAGAGGCCGAAAACAGCGTCGCCGTTCCAGGTCCAGGAACCCTGCATCGGGTAGATAAAGCCACACATAACCACGGCAAATGCCAGGAAGGCCCAGAGCTTCATGCGCTCAGCGACGGCACCGGAAACGATGGACATGGCGGTGGCAACAAAAACCACCTGGAAGAAGAAGTCAGAAGCGCCTGCGTATTCACCCATCTCGCCGAAACCGGCTTCGTTGGAAGCCGCAAGGACACCGGCAATAGCCGCATCGTCCATTTGCGCGACAGTGGTAACGCCACTGAGGAACAGCCCGCCATCGTACATGATGTCGTAGCCGACGATCAGGTACATGGTACAGGCCACTGCAAACAGGGAGACGTTCTTGGTCAGAATTTCAGTGGTGTTCTTGGCACGCACCAGGCCGGCTTCGAGCATCGAGAAACCCGCGGCCATCCACATGACCAGGGCACCGCAGATGAGAAAGTAGAAGGTATCCAGCGCATACTGGAGTTCAAAGATATGATTAAGATTGCTTTCCATGTGAAGCCCTCCGCACGAGGCTTTTCAGGTTATAAGTTTTTTGCGTTGGCTGTCTGGTTGGTCAGGCTGTATTCAGACCGCTTCTTCGCCGGTTTCCCCGGTCCGTATCCGGATAGCCTGTTCCAGTTCGGTCACGAAAATTTTGCCGTCGCCGATTTTCCCGGTGTTGGCGGCCTTGGTAATGGATTCGATGACCTGGTCCAGCAGGTTGTCGCCGATAGCAACTTCAACCTTGACCTTGGGCAGAAAGTCCACCACGTATTCTGCGCCACGGTAGAGTTCGGTATGGCCCTTCTGGCGACCGAAGCCTTTGACTTCAGTGACCGTAACGCCTTGTACGCCAATCTCGGATAGTGCCTCACGGACATCATCCAACTTGAAAGGCTTGATGATCGCTGTCACAAGTTTCATTGCTTTCTCCTTGGTAAAGCCGTCTCAACGCCTGGAACTCTTCGGTCCGTTGTTGAGGTCGGGATGCTGCCACCTCGCACACCAATTGTGCGGATTGCGTACAAGGCTTTTAGCATCGTGTGTGCCAACGCAAAAAATAACCGAATTATCAGTATCTTGAGTATACGCTGGTCCAAAATGGACCGTCAGGCCGCACCATTTCGGGGCTTGCCTGTCTGAAGCGAACCATAATGATGCACACATCCTGTGCAGTCATTAACAGCGCTGCCGCCGCATTATACCGCCGATAGGGTACAGTATGGCAGGGCGGGCAATGTGTTACACTTCCGATCTTCGTACCGGTGCCAGTTCCGGGCGGGCTCAAGAGAGCTCAAAAGCGTTCAAGCCAATGAGGTGAAATGTGAAAGGTCCGCAGGATTTCTTTACCCAGCTCCAGGGACAGTTCGGTCAGTTTGTTCCCGATATGGCCCGTGCGGCCCGTGAAGACTTCGAAGCCCAGGCCCGGGCGACCGTGATGACTGTGCTGTCACGCCTCGAGCTGGTCACCCGGGAAGAGTTTGATGCCCAGCAGGCCGTGCTTATGAAAACCCGTGAAAAGGTTGAGGCACTGGAAAAGCGCGTGGCAGAGCTGGAGAAATCCGGGAAAAGTTGACCGGCAGGAAGCCTGTCAGGCGGTTGAGCCGCTGATACCCACAGCCAGGGAAGGTAGTCATGTTTGCCGTAGTTCATACCCGCGCCAGCATTGGCGTATCTGCTCCGTCCGTTACTGTAGAAGTCCATCTGTCGGGCGGTCTGCCGGCGCTTTCCATTGTCGGGCTCCCGGAAACCGGGGTCCGTGAGAGCCGGGAGCGGGTGCGCAGCGCCCTGCTCAACGCCGGCTTCGAGTTCCCCGCCCGCAGGATAACCATCAATCTGGCCCCTGCCGACTTGCCCAAGGAAGGTGGTCGCTTTGATCTGCCGATTGCACTGGGTATTCTTGCTGCTTCAGGCCAGATTCCGCCAGAGAGCCTTGCGCAATACGAGTGCGTGGGCGAGCTGTCTCTTGATGGTGCACTGCGCCCGCTCAAGGGCGTCCTCCCGGCGGTATTGGCCGCACGCAACGAGGGCCGGCAGTTACTGATCCCCCAGGCCAACGCCGCCGAAGCTGCGCTCGCCAGTCAGGGCGACGTGTTGCCGGCAGCGCACCTGCTGACGGTGTGTGAGCATCTGTGCGAGCGGGCTCGTATTTCTACACTGCCTGCGGCCATACCCGAGGAGAGCGCCCGGCCAGGCCCGGATCTGGCCGACGTGCGGGGTCAGAATGTACCGCGCAGGGCGCTGGAGATTGCAGCGGCCGGGGGCCACAATCTTCTGATGTTTGGCCCGCCGGGTACCGGGAAAAGTATGTTGGCCAGTCGCCTGCCCGGTATTCTGCCGCCGTTGACCACCGAGTCTGCCCTGGAGGTGGCCAGCATTCATTCTGTGGCCGGTCTTCCGGTTCAGGACGGCGACTGGTGCAGGCCACCTTACCGGGCGCCACACCACACCGCCTCCTCGGTCGCCATGGTGGGTGGCGGCAGCAGCCCGCGGCCGGGGGAAATATCGCTGGCGCACCGCGGTGTACTGTTTCTTGACGAGCTTCCGGAGTTTGGCCGCCGGGTGCTGGAAGTACTGAGAGAGCCCATGGAGTCCGGCGAGATTGCCATCAGCCGTGCCGCGAGGCAGGTGACCTTTCCGGCCCGGTTTCAGGTAGTGGCGGCCATGAACCCTTGCCCCTGCGGCTATCTGGGGCATCCTTCCATCGATTGCCAGTGTACGCCGCAACAGGTGCTTCGTTACCGGGCAAAGATTTCCGGGCCCTTGCTGGACCGCTTTGACTTGCATGTAGAGGTGCCGGTGCAGAGTGGCGAAGTGCTGATGCAGCGTGAAGGGGAGGGAGAATCCAGTGCCGTGGTGCGTACCCGTGTCAAACAGGCCCGGCAACGGCAGCTTCGACGGGGCGTGGTGAACAGCGCCCTGGGCGGAAGTGAGCTCCATGATTACTGCCGGGTGGATCAGGCCGGCGAAACCATGTTGTCCTCGGCGATGGAGCGCCTTGGCTTGTCCGCCCGGGCTTTGCATCGCATTCTGCGGGTAGCGCGAACCCTTGCAGACCTGGAGGGCCAGGAGCGTATCGGTAACGGCCATCTGGTGGAAGCTCTGGGCTACCGCAAGCTGGACCGGCAGCAGACCAGAAATGCACAGGTTTCTGTGTAACCGGATCGCGCCCGGCAAGGGGCTGACGGGTACAAAATCCGGCCTGTATAGTGGCGTCTGCAGCAAGTCTCTCTGGTAAACTGTCGATATAACCCATTGAAGATGAACCGCGAAAGGGCGGTTGAGGACGTCACATGACTGATCACGATGATGTTTCCGGCGATTCACCTGTTACCACACGCCGTGGCGTGCGCAGTTTTGTGTTGCGCCAGGGGCGGATGACGGAGGGCCAGAAGAAGGCCTATGAGCGCAGCTGGCCCAAGTACGGGCTGACTCGAGAGCAGGGTATGATCGACCCTCGTCAGGTGTTCGGGCGGGACAATATGCTGAACCTTGAAATCGGGTTCGGAATGGGCAAGTCCCTGGCGGACATGGCAGAAGCGGCACCGGAACAGGATTTTATCGGTGTGGAGGTGCATCTACCGGGTGTCGGCGCCCTGTTGAAGGAAATTGAGGACAGGGGCCTGGAAAATATCCGGATCTATGCCATCGATGCCAACGACGTGATCGACCTGTGCCTGCCGGATGCTGCGCTGGACCGGGTGATGGTGTTTTTTCCCGACCCGTGGCACAAAAAGCGCCACCACAAACGCAGGCTGATACAGCATGAATTCGTTCAGCGCTTACGCCACAAACTTCGCGTGGGTGGTATTCTCCATCTGGCGACAGACTGGGAAAACTACGCGGAATACATGATGGAGATCATGAGCGAGTCAGAAGGTTTCGCCAATACGCAGGAGCCTGGCCAGTATTCCCCTCGTCCCGAGGATCGCCCGGTGACCAAGTTCGAGAAGCGCGGCGAAAATCTGGGGCACGGGGTCCGCGACCTGGTGTTCTACCGCACCAACTGAAACGTTTTTCCGGCGGCGTTATCCGTGGGCCAGCGGATGGCGCCTGGCAGCGCGAAGAATCACCAAACCGGCAGCGCCCAGCATAAGCCCTGTAAACTTGATCAGGGCGCACACGGTTGCAGACAGGCTGAGCATATCCGTAGGTGGGTCCATATTATTCAGTAGCAGGATATTTTCCGCCATATCGCCGGTGCCCGCAGCCACAAACAGGGCCTTGATCCAACGGGCCACGGTACGCTCACGCACCCCCGGACGGTCTCGGCTCAGGTGGTTGGTGAGGAGAATCAGAGTAAGCAGATAGGCCGGGACAAACAGGAAGTCCAGCCACAAGGAAACCTGGGCCCAAAGCAGTCCTCCCTCTCGCCAGCTCCGGATGATGGCCATCGACTGGTCTGCCGTCGCTGCCATCTGGAAGCTGACGATGCCCTGCGGCGCTGAGCCCGTCTGTAGCGGTTGATTGACCAGCATCAGGATAAACAACAGGGCCGCCGTTACCAGAAGGCTGAGGTTGAGCCTTTTGGGTAGCAGGGTCAGAAGGCGCGGCGATGACATCAGAGAAAGCGCTCCAGCAAGCTGTTGAGGTATCGCTGTCCGAGTTCCGTGGTCTGTATTCTTCCCGGTTCCAGCAAATTTTCTATTCTTAGTTCTTCAAGTTTTACCGCAACTCTGCTCAGGGGTAAACCTGTACGTTCTGTGAACAGATCTTCCGAGACGCCAGACGTCAGGCGCAGGGCATTCATCAGGAATTCGAGAGGCAGCTCGTCAGGGTCAATGACCTGGCTGCCGGCCGTGCGACCGCCGATGCGGTTCAGATAGGCCTCGGGTTGCCGGGTTTTCCAGAAACGCCGTATTTCGCCATTGCACAAGGTTACTTTCCCATGGGCTCCGGCACCAAGCGCCAGGTAGTCGCCAAACATCCAGTAATTCAGGTTGTGGCGGGAGGCCATTCCGGGCCGACTCCAGGCTGAGACTTCGTAATCTGCGAAGCCTTGTTGGTGCAGATACTCCGAGCCCTGGCGATAGATTTCCCACAGGTGGTCCTCGTCCGGCAGCTGCGGCGGGCGGCTGTAGAACTCCGTGTTGGGCTCAAGCGTCAGCTGGTACCACGAGAGGTGCGGGGGTTCCCATGCCAGGGCCGCTTCCAGGTCGGCAAGGGCCTGGGCCGGTGTCTGGCCGGGCAGGCCATGCATCAGATCCAGGTTGAAGTTGTCGAAGCCAGCGTTGCGCGCAGCTTCAATGGCATTGTGAGCCGCTTTATCGTCATGGATGCGGCCCAGTGCCTGCAGGCGTTGTGCGTTGAAGCTCTGAATGCCGATAGAAAGACGGTTGATCCCTGCTGCCCGGAAACCCTGGAAACGGTGCTGCTCAACGGTTCCCGGATTGGCTTCCAGGGTGATTTCCGCGTCATCGGCGAAGACCAGGTGTTTACGTAACTCGCGGAACAGGCTTTCATAGAAGGCCGGCGACATCAGTGAGGGGGTGCCTCCCCCGATAAATACCGTCTGGATGCTGCGGCCCTGGACCAATGCGAGGTCACTGGTGAGGTCATCCAGGATGGCTTTCAGGTAGCGATCTTCCGGGATGTCACCGGTCAGGGCGTGAGAGTTGAAATCACAATAGGGACACTTCTTCACACACCATGGCATGTGAATGTACAGGCTGAGTGGGGGTAGCGCGCTGTTGGGCCAGGCGTCCGGCACGACCAGGGTCACGCCGTTTCGGCTCCCAACTGCTCAAGGAGCTGGGCCAGTGCCCGACCGCGATGGCTTATCCGGCTTTTGTCGTCACGGGAGAGTTCAGCCGCGCTGGTTCCTGTTTCCGGTACCAGAAATACCGGGTCGTAGCCGAAACCGCCTTCTCCCCTGGGCTGTTCCAGGATATGGCCGGGCCAGCGGCCATGGCATATGACTGGCGTCGGGTCATCGGCGTGGCGTAGATAGACCAGTACGCAATGGAACTGGGCAGTGCGTTGCTTCTCGGGTATGTCTTCCATAGCCGCCAGCAGTGCACGGACATTGTCTTCGTCGCTGGCAGACTCGCCTGCATAGCGCGCAGAGCGCACGCCGGGCTGGCCGCCAAGTGCGTCCACCGCGAGCCCGGAATCGTCGGCCAGGGCTGGTAAGCCGGTGACTCTGGCCGCATGCCGTGCTTTGAGAATGGCATTTTCCACAAAGGTGACAGCGGGTTCTTCCGTTTCGCCTACCCCCAACTCGCCCTGGGCGACGGGCGTCAGCCCCAGGGGCTTCAGCAGGTGGGTCAGTTCAGCGATTTTTCCCTTGTTGTTACTGGCTATAACCAGCCTGTCAGTAGTTTCAGTCATCAGTCGTTAAACAGTGTATGGGCGAATCGGATGGGAAGCTCCTGGCTGCTACCGGAGGGCCGGGCAGTGATCTGGAAGGTCATTAGCTCGGCATTGCTGTACTGATATTCCGCAATGAAGTAGACCGCATCACCTTCCTGTATCCGGCGGAAAGCCAGAAACGTTGGCTGCTGTACGTCGTTCAGCACCTTGCCTTCGACTTGTCCTGATACCGGTGCCAGCCCACCATTTTCCGTTTCTTCCATGATGGCTATGTTAACGATGCCAATGCTTTTGCTCCGGTTCAGATCGTTTTCGCGGGCGATCTCGGGCGCCAGGAAGGTGCTTGGGAAAACGCTCCAGTGCACCTGGAATTCACCAAAATCCTTGGAGCCGGCATGGCTGTGAGCGGAAAGAAGGGCCAGGCATGCCAGTGACAACAGGGCAAGCCAGTGGGGGCGAATGGTCTTGGTCATGAGTCCTCCCGGGTAATCCGGTAAATGGCAATCTGTCCCAACATGTTAGGCCAAAGGCGGCTAAGCCAGCGATCCTGGTGCTCGCCGTCCACCACCGTACGGGTCAGAATGCGGAAACCTTTGCGGTAACACAAGGCTTCGAAATCCTTGAAGGTACACAGGTGGATGTTGGGCGTGTTGTACCATTTATACGGCAGAGTTTCGGATTCGGGCATACGGCCCCGACGCATCAGGTACCAGCGCAGCCTCCAGTAGGCAAAATTGGGGAAGGTTACTATGCCTTCCCGGCTGACCCGCAACATTTCGTCAAGCACCATGTCCGGGCGGCGCACCGCCTGTAATGCCTGGGTCATCAACACGGTGTCGAACGTGTCGTCTTCGAAATTGCCGAGGCCCTGGGTATCCAGGTTCTGTTCGATCACCGACACGCCACGCCCCATGCAGGTGGTGATGTGGTCCGGGTTGATTTCCAGGCCGAAGCCCGTGGCCTGTTTTTCTCGCTGCAGGTAGTCCAGCAGCGTGCCGTCACCGCAGCCCAGGTCCAGCACGTGGCTTCCGGGTTTGATCCATTGCTCGATGATTTTCAGGTCGGTTCTCATACCCCTGCCTCCCGCGCTACGCGATCCATGTAAGCGTCGAAGATGGCGGTGTATCTGGGGGTGGGTATCAGGAAGGCGTCGTGGCCCCAGGGCGCGTCAATTTCCGCGTAGCTGACCTTGCAGCGGGCTGCAATCATGGCGTTCACCAGCTCTTCCGAGCGGGCCGGGGTGAAACGCCAGTCGGTGCTGAAGGACAGCACAAGAAATTCGCAGTGAGCCCCGCGCAGGGCCTTCGCCAGGTCGTTATCGTGTTCATAGGCGGGGTCGAAGTAATCCAGCGCCTTGGTCATCAGCAGATAGGTGTTGGCGTCGAATGATTCCGAGAACCGCTCACCCTGATACCGCAGGTAGCTCTCCACCTGAAATTCGGCATCGTAGCCGAACTTGTAGGCCTGGTCCCGCAACTCACGGCCGAACTTCTCTCCCATGGAGGCATCCGACAGGTAGGTAATGTGCCCCACCATCCTCGCCAGCATCAGCCCCCGTCGTGGCAGAGTGTTGTATTCGTAATAGCGACCCTCGTGGAAATCGCGGTCCGACGTGATGGCCTGCCTTGCAACTTCATTGAAAGCGATGTTCTGGGCGCTCAGGCGCGGCGTGGAAGCGATGACCACGGCGTGCCGCAGCCGGTCAGGATAGTCCAGGCTCCACTGAAGGGCCTGCATGCCTCCCAGAGAGCCGCCAACCACCGCGGCCCAGCAGTCTATACCCAACCGGTCCGCCAGCAGAGCCTGGGTGTGCACCCAGTCGCGAACGGTGATAACCGGGAAGTCGGGTCCGTAAGGCTGGCCGGTCTGCGGATTGGTGCTGCCGGGACCGGTGCTGCCGTGACAGCCGCCCAGATTGTTCAGGCTGACAACGAAAAATCGGTTGGTATCAATGGGCTTGCCGGGGCCAATACAGCTGTCCCACCAGCCGGGCTTGCGGTCTTCCTTGCTATGGTATCCGGCAGCATGATGATGGCCGCTCAGGGCATGGCAGATAAGCACCGCATTGCTGGCCTCGGCGTTGAGGTTGCCATAGGTCTCGATCACCAGATCATAGCTTTCCAGTGTCCGGTTACACGCCAGGGTGATCGGCGTGTCGAAGTGCAGTGTCTGCGGGGTGACTATCCCTACAGAATCCGTTGGCAAGGGATCGGGCATTGGCGCGACAGGTTCCTGATTCGGTCCATAGTATCTGCAATAAAAGTGAGGCAATGGCCGTGCAGGAAAGCCCTGGTTGGAGGTGGGCTCGATGAAGTGGCCGGCTGATTGCCAGCCAAGCAGTTTAAAGGGCGGCCTGCGCGGCTGCAACCGCCGTTTCCGGCGCTGCTCAGACAGCGCCGGAAATGTTGACCACCTTCTGCTGGATCAGGGTTGGTGCCGGCTTGCGGATTTGCCGTTGCATGGTGTCGGCCAGTTCCAGCTGTCGCTTGAGGTCGGTGATGGTGTTTTGCAGGCGTTCGCGTTCGGCGCGGCTGTCGCGATCGCTGCGAACCATGTCCCTCAGACGGCGGATCTGGTGCTCGAGCAACTGCTTCTGTTCCATCGAGTACTGCATGATGGGCAGGAGCGCTTCTGACGGCCAGCGCTCGACATCAGTCCTTACACGTTTGTGCAGAGTGCGTGCTTCTTCAACCATCACATTGAAAAAACGACGCACCAGAAGTGACTGCTCCGTCAGCAGGTTTTTCGGGCTGATACGGAACCGCTTGGCTTTCTTGCGTAACTCCCGCACTGCAATCACATGGCGCCCCGCCCGAAGGGGGATAGGTTCCAGGTGGCGGGCTCTGGTGTCTTCGTTGTAGCGGCGGTAGATGGCCCCGACCATTTTTTCTGCCAGGTGCCCTTCGCTGAGCAGGTTGGTCAGGTCGCTTTCCAGTAGCTCGAAAAAATGATCCATGCTGTGGTTCATGCCGGCGGTGGTCCAGCTTTTCGACATCTTCTGGCGAATTTTATCGGCGTGCGCCTCGAACCGCTCCTCACTGACCAGCCCCTTGAGCATGTCGCCCTGGGAGTCCATCAGCCGGCGGCTTGAGCGCAGGGTGATCAGCTTCTTGTAGTAAAAGTCGTAATCCCTCTGGGCCCTGTCGGCGAGGCGGCGTAGCGCGTCCTTGTCCATATTGACACCGGAACAGGCTTCCAGCTCTTCCTCAAGTGCTTCGAGCCGGGTCTGCATTGCAGCCTGGCTGTTCTGCAGCATGCCCAGCAGGTCATTGATCAGGCTCTGGGTGATCAGCTGTTCCTTGTGCATAAGGATGCGCTGAATAATCAGCTGTTCCAATTGGCCCAGATTGGAGCGCCCGAACAACTCTTCATTACCCTTTACCCGAGCCAGGAGGCCCTGCTTCGCGGACAGCGGGATAACATCCTGCTGGCGCATGCCAAGGTGGTCGGCGGTATAGCCGCGGACCCGGTCGATGGCTTCCTGGGTATGTTTTTCACCCTGGAGGTCGTCCCAGAGCACATCAATCTTGTTCAGAACGGCAAAGCGCCCGGCGCGGTGGTCGGCATGCTCGGTGTCAATGTGCTCTTTCCAGATGGTCATGTCACTGGCGGTAACACCGGTATCGGCACTGAGCAGGAAGATAATGGCGTGGGCGCGGGGCAGCATGCTGATCGTCAGTTCCGGCTCGGAGCCGAGAGCATTGAGGCCTGGGGTATCCAGGATTCTCAGCCCGCGTTCGAACAGCGGATGGCGGATGCTGATCTGGGCGTTGCGCCAGGCAGGAACCAGTACGTTGCCGGGCCGGTTACGGTCATGCTCCAGCATGTCTTCATCAAAGCCGAGACTGCGGGCTTCCTGCGGGGTGACACTCTTGACTCGTGCCACTTCCGCCAGCACTTCCCGCATGACTTCCGGGTTGCGCTCATCCAGGTCGTGCTTGACCCAGCGCTCCGGCTGTTTGCGAAGTTGCTGGAGGGAATGCTCGCCGGTGCGGGTTTCGATGGGAAGCAGCAGCAGGTAATTACTGTTGGCTGTGCGATCAAAAAACAGTTCGGTCGGGCACATGGTGGTGCGGCCGGCCTGGGACGGCAGCATACGCTGGCCGTATTCCGAGAAGAAGAGGGCGTTGATCAGCTCCGTTTTGCCGCGGGAGTACTCACCGACAAAAGCAATTGTAAGCTCGTCTTCGATCAGTAATTCCAGCCCATTGCGGATGCGGCTGCTGACATCGTCCGAAAACAGGTTGTTGTCCTGAAGCCACAGGCGATATCGCCCGATCTGCCTGATCAGTTCCTTTTTCCAGCCGTGGTAGGCCTCAACCTGCTGAGACAGGGTACCTTGCTTGTTCATCGGACCATCCTTCTGCTCGACTTCCGGGCGACTGCGCTGGCTGTGGGTCGGGTAAAGCTGCGTCGAAAATATAGTTGATGTTACCGCACCTGCCGGAAAAATCTGCGAGGTCGGTCACGAGTATGTACATCAGAACGACGGATTATACATGAAAAATGTAGCTGATTCAGAGGGATGAATCAGCTACAGCGGAAGGTTGCTTTATTGTCCGGATGTGTAACGGAATGTGTTTTTGCGAGCCAGTCTACATTCCTACGATGGATCCCATGCCGGCGGCAATCTTCATGTGATCGATCACCACGGAAATCACATTGAGAATCAGGAAGACGATGATGGGGGACAGGTCCAGCCCGCCAAGTGATGGCATAACGCTACGCACGGGCCGCATTACCGGTTCGGTAATCTGGGCCACCAGTTGAATAGCCGGATGGTTGCTCTGCGGAGCGATCCAGCTGACCACAACGACTGCGATGACGGACCAGAAGTAGATTTTTACGATCAGGTCCAGCACGTTGAGTATCGACCAACTCAGCAGGGTGAGCGGGTTGATGGCTGGGATGCCGCCGTTCAGGGCAACCAGGATGAGGAAAAAGGTGATGGCCTGGATAATGACTGCCAGCACCAGCGCGGCACCATCAATGCCACCCCAGCCGGGAATGAAACGGCGCAGTGGACGTAGCAGAGGGTTGGTGGCCTTGACCGCAAACTGCGAGATCGGGTTATAGAAGTCGGCCCTTGCCAGTTGCAGCAGAAAACGCAGCAGGACAACCGTCAGGTAAAAGGTTGAGGCAATGAGCAGAATGGTGATCAGAATGTCAGCCAGCATGAAGCCGTGTCTCCCGTTATCGGTTACTGTGTTTTGCCAAGTTCTTTAGCCATTTCGCCGGAGCGCTTGTAGGCTGCGGAATAGGCTTTCTTTACCAGGTCCCTGAGGCCGCCCTCTTCAAAGGTGCGAATGGCCTGCTCTGTGGTGCCGCCGGGAGACATAACATTGCGCTTGAGCTGGCCCGGGTCATGCTCGCTGCGGCCGGCCATTTCGGCGGCTCCGGCCATGGTCTGTATGGCCAGGGCGCGGGCGGTTTCGCTGGCTATTCCCGCTTCCGTCGCCGCTTCCTCAAGGGCTTCCAGCATGAGGAAGAAATAGGCAGGGCCGCTACCGGACAGGGCTGTGACCGCATGCAGCAGGGATTCATCGTCCACCCACATGGCGGATCCTATGCTGGTGAAGACCGACTCCACCATGGCTTTCTGTTTTTCTTTAACCTGGTCGTTGGCATAGAGGCCAGCCGCGCCCTTGCCCACCAGCGAGGGTGTGTTGGGCATTACCCGCACCAGCGGAAGACCGCCACCCAGCCATTCGTCCAGGGTGGAGGCTTCAAGCCCTGCGGCGATGGACACCATCAGTGGGCGGGTATTCTGCACCACTGGTGCGATATCCGAGCAAACATCCGCCATTACCTGTGGCTTGACGGCCAGAACCACCATATCCGCCTGCTGTGCGCAGTAACGGTTGTCGGTGGTAACGCTGACGCCAAATTGCTTGCGGATAGACTGAAGATGATTGTCATCGGGGGCGCTTACCCAGATGTTGGCGGCCTTGAAGCCGCTGTCCAGCATGCCACCGATAATGGCGCGGGCCATGTTGCCTGCGCCGATAAAGGAAATCGTTGGTGATGTGCTCAAGGTTCACTCCGCATTTGGATCAGTAGGGTCAATTGTTGATCTGCTGGTGATGATAACAGGAACTGGGCCAGTCAGCCTCCGCTTACCTGGGGCCGAACAGGGCCGTCCCGACCCTGACCCAGGTAGAGCCCTCCTCTATGGCCATTTCCAGGTCGTCGGACATGCCCATGGACAGAGTGTCCAGGGGACCTGAGGCCGGTGCTTCCTGCCGGAGCTTCTTCAGGGCGTTGGCCAGTTTGCGAAAGCTTGATCGCAATTCCGCCTCTGGCTGGTCCGGATCCGGAATCGCCATCAGGCCCCTGAGCGAGAGGTTGGGCATCTCTTCAATGGCGTCTGCCAGTTCGGTGAGGTCTTCCAGTGCGCAGCCGGACTTGGAGTCTTCTTTATTGATGTTTACCTGCAGGCAGATGTTCAGCGGCGGCAGGCCACTGTCCCGTTGCTCGTTCAGCCGATGGGCAATCTTGAGGCGGTCGACACTGTGCACCCAGTCAAAGGCTTCGGCAATCTGGCGAGTCTTGTTGGACTGGACAGGGCCGATGAAGTGCCACTCGATCGTGTCCAGATCGGTCAGCGCTTCCATCTTGTCCAGTGCTTCCTGGACATAGCTTTCACCAAACGCACGCTGACCGGCCTCGTAGGCGGCACGAAGTTTGTCCGCTGGCTGTTTCTTGCTGACCGCCAGCAGATGCACAGCCCCCGGCTTGCGGCCTGCCTTCAATGTTGCTTTTTGTATGCGTCGGGTTACGCTCCCGATGTTGTCTGCTATGCTGCTCATAGTGCGAATCCGCCGACTCCGGTCAGTCACTGATAGAGTGACACGTTACCCGCAGGTCACTGAAATGCCAAGTGAAGCTGTTCGGGGCCTGCTGCCGGAAGCCGGCGCATACCGGGATAAAAGAAAAACGCCTTCCGAGGACCCCTATGGATATTACTGAACTGCTTGCCTTTTCGGCCAAACAGGGCGCATCAGACTTGCACCTTTCGGCCGGCCTTCCTCCGATGATCCGTGTTGATGGCGATGTTCGCCGTATCAACCTTCCGCCCATGGAGCATAAAGAGGTCCACGGGCTGATCTACGACATCATGAACGACAAGCAGCGTAAGGATTACGAAGAGTTCCTGGAAACCGACTTTTCCTTCGAGGTTCCGGGGGTTGCCCGCTTCCGTGTCAATGCGTTCAACCAGAACCGGGGGGCCGGCGCTGTCTTCCGGACCATTCCCTCCAAGGTTTTGACCATGGAGGACCTGGGCATGGGCCAGGTGTTCAAGGATATCGCATCGGTACCCCGCGGCCTGGTGCTGGTTACTGGTCCTACCGGTTCCGGTAAGTCCACAACCCTGGCGGCTATGATCGACTATATCAACGACAGCCGTTACGAGCACATCCTCACCATTGAGGACCCCATCGAATTCGTGCACGAATCCAAAAAATGCCTGCTCAACCAGCGGGAAGTGCATCGCGACACCCTGGGCTTTAACGAAGCCCTGCGCTCGGCACTGCGGGAAGACCCGGATATCATCCTGGTGGGCGAGCTGCGGGACCTGGAAACCATCCGCCTGGCACTGACGGCCGCTGAAACCGGTCACCTGGTATTTGGTACCCTGCACACCACCTCGGCAGCCAAGACCATCGACCGCGTGGTGGACGTATTCCCGGCGGAAGAAAAATCCATGGTCCGTTCCATGTTGTCGGAGTCACTACAGGCGGTTATCTCCCAGACCCTGATGAAGAAGATGGGCGGCGGCCGGATTGCGGCCCACGAGATAATGATCGGCACCTCGGCGATTCGTAACCTGATCCGCGAGGACAAGATTGCGCAGATGTACTCGGCCATCCAGACCGGTGGTTCTCTGGGCATGACGACCCTGGACCAGTGTCTCGAGAAGCTTTTGAAGAAAGGCCTTATCTCTCGCGAGGCTGCGAGAATGAAGGCGAAAATGCCGGATAATTTCTAGATCCCGTAGAAGGCTTGGCACACTGTTCGGGGGTGTTGGGCAGGAGCTGTTCCAGGGACGTCAAAAACATGGATGTTTTTGTCGAGCGTACATGGACGTATTCACAGCGTGCCCTGGAACAGCTCCTGCCCAACACCCGGGCACCGAAAGTCAGAAAATAGGTAAAAATCATGGAATTCGAAAAACTGCTCCGTTTGATGGTGGAAAAGGGCGGCTCTGACCTTTTTATAACAGCCGGTGTACCACCCTCAATGAAGGTTAATGGCAAGGTGCTTCCAGTCACCAAGAACGCGCTGACCCCGGAGCAGACGCGAGAGTTTGTTTACGGTTCGATGAACGACAAGCAGCGCGCCGAATTCGATGAAAGCCACGAATGTAACTTTGCCATCAGCGCCCGTGGTATTGGCCGTTTCCGGGTAAGCGCCTTTTTCCAGCGTAACCTCTGCGGCATGGTACTGCGGCGGATAGAGGTGAAAATTCCGCAGATTGATGATCTCGCTTTGCCAGAGGTGATCAAGGAACTGGCCATGACCAAGCGTGGCCTGATCATGTTTGTGGGTGCCACCGGTACCGGTAAGTCCACGTCACTGGCGGCCATGCTGGGCCACCGCAATCGCAACAGCCGTGGCCATATCATTTCCATTGAGGATCCCATCGAATTCGTCCACCAGCACCAGGGCTGCATCGTCACCCAGCGGGAAGTGGGTATCGATACTGAAAGCTTTGAAGTGGCGCTCAAGAATACATTGCGCCAGGCGCCAGACGTTATCCTCATTGGTGAGGTGCGTACCCGTCAGACCATGGAGTACTCGGTACAGTTTGCCGAAACCGGCCACCTGTGCCTGGCCACCCTGCACGCCAACAATGCCAACCAGGCATTGGACCGGATTATCCAGTTCTTCCCGCCAGAGCAGCACAACCAGATCTGGATGGATCTCTCCCTGAACCTCAAAGCCATCGTGGCCCAGCAGTTGATTCCCACACCGGACGGGCAGGGGCGGAAAGCGGTTATCGAAGTGCTGATCAACACGCCGCTGGTTGCGGACCTGATTCGCAAGGGTGAAGTGCATCGACTCAAAGAGTTGATGTCCAAGTCGAACGAAACCGGCATGCGCACGTTTGATCAGGCGCTTTATACACTCTATGCCGAGGGCTCCATTACCTACGAAGATGCACTGGCCCACGCTGACTCGGCCAACGACCTGCG
>JAWWAM010000011.1:0-20280 GCA_033721715.1 Marinobacter sp. | reverse complement strand
GGTACTTCTGCCAAAGCGGGTCACTTTCCCCGTCGAAACCGGATTATCAGTGGTCTCAGTCGGGGCATCCTGGTGGTTGAGGCAGGGCTGAAAAGCGGTTCGCTGATCACTGCCCGCCTGGCGTTGGAGCAGGGGCGTGAGGTGTTCGCCATTCCCGGCTCCGTACACAACCCGCTGGCCCGTGGGTGCCATGATCTGATACGCCAGGGCGCGAAGCTGGTGGAAACCGTGGATGACATCTGTGAGGAACTGGGCGCCTGGTGGAGCGATCACGGGCGGGAGGGGCCTCAGGCACCGGAAAGCCCTGCCACGGAAGGGCTGGACTCCCGGGAAATCGCGGTTCTGGAGGCTTTAGGGTATGATCCGCAATCAACCGACGAATTATGTTCAGTGACCGGCCTTCCCGCCGACCAGTTGATGCAGTCGCTGCTGCTTCTGGAGCTTCAGGGGCTTGTGGATGCTGCACCCGGAGGGTTTCAGCGGATTGCCTGAACAGTATCAGTGACCTGACGACCCCATGAAGAAACCACAGCAACCATTGTCTGACTGGCACCTCCACTGTGCCCGCCGCACCCTTCTTGGGGGTGGCGTTATTGCTTATCCTACCGAAGCTGTCTGGGGCCTGGGCTGCGACCCCTGGAATCCCGAAGCGGTCGAGCGGATTCTCGAACTGAAGCAGCGCCCGGTCGAGAAAGGCGTCATCCTTGTGGCCGCCTCTGTCGATCAGATACGGTTCCTTCTGGACCCCTTGCCAGCGGAGCTGCAGGAAAAGGCCCTGGCTAACTGGCCTGGGCCGGTAACCTGCCTGTTACCGGACGTTCTCAGGCAGATTCCGGCCCAGGTGAGAGGGCGCCACAGTTCCATTGCGGTGCGCGTCAGTGATCATCCGGTAGTGGGGGCGTTGTGCGAAACAGTGGGTTTTCCGCTGGTATCCACTTCCTGCAACCCCGCTGGCCGCCAGCCGGCGCGCACGTCCTGGCAGGTGCGCCGGTACTTTGAGGGCCAACTGGACTGGCTGGTACCGGGAGACCTGGGGGGTAATCGCCAACCCAGCCGTATTATCGACATCGTCAGCGGACAACAACTGCGTTAGGAGTTCTCATGCCACAGCAACCCGACAGCAATGCCGTCAAACAGTACCTGCTGGGACTGCAGGAGCAAATTTGCCGACGGCTGTCAGCGGTTGATGGCAAGGGGAGCTTTGAAACCGACGCCTGGGACCGGCCCGAGGGGGGAGGTGGTATCAGTCGGGTTATTACCGACGGTGCGGTCTTCGAAAAAGGCGGGGTCAACTTCTCCCACGTCATGGGCGAAACCATGCCCGCGTCCGCCACGGCACACAGGCCACATCTCGCAGGTGCGCCCTGGCAGGCCATGGGGGTGTCCCTGGTGATGCATCCCTTCAATCCCTATGTTCCTACCTCTCATGCCAACGTCCGGTTTTTCGTGGCAACGCCGGAAAATGCCGAACCGGTGTACTGGTTCGGCGGCGGTTATGACCTCACACCCTATTATGGCTTTGATGAAGATTGCGTACACTGGCACCGGGTAGCGAAGGCCGCCTGCGACCCCTTTGGCAACCAGATGTACCGCCAATACAAGCACTGGTGTGACGACTACTTCTATCTGAAGCACCGGGACGAGCCCCGGGGGGTCGGCGGACTGTTCTTCGATGACCACAATACCGGGAATTTTGACCGTGACTTTGCATTGATGCAGTCCGTGGGCGATAGTTTCATAGAGGCTTACGAACCTATTGTCCAGCGACGTAAAGACACGCCCTGGAGCGATCGCGAGCGGGAGTTCCAGCTCTACCGCCGCGGCCGCTATGTGGAGTTCAACCTGGTGTACGACCGTGGCACCCTGTTTGGCCTTCAGTCCGGCGGTCGTACCGAGTCCATTCTGATGTCATTACCCCCGCTGGTGCGTTGGGAATACAGCTATACGCCGGAGCCGGGCTCGGAAGAAGCACGGCTGACCGAGTATTTTCTTACCGGACGGGACTGGCTGGAGATTGGCAATGAATAACGACCTATACGCGGTGGTGGGTCATCCCATCAGCCACAGCAAATCCCCCCGCATACACAGTCTGTTTGCCAGCCAGACTGGTGAAAAGCTGGAATACACTGCCATCCAGGCTCCGCAAGACGGTTTTGCCGAGACCGTTACCGGCTTTTTCCAGCGCGGTGGCCAGGGATTGAATGTGACCGTGCCCTTCAAGGAACAGGCCTGGAAGCTGGCTGACCGGCGTACCGAACGGGCTGAGCTGGCTGGCGCCGCCAACACTCTGTATCAGGATGGTAACGGCTTACTGATCGCCGATAATACCGATGGTACGGGACTGGTGAGGGACCTTTCCGATAACCACTGCATCACTCTGGCAGGTCTGCGTATCCTGTTGCTGGGGGCAGGCGGAGCGGTACGTGGCGTGCTGGGGCCTTTGCTGGCGGAGGAGCCGTCGACCCTGGTCATCGCCAATCGCACGGTTGCGAAGGCAGAGGGCCTGGTAACGCTGTTTGAACCCGTTGCTGGGCAGACCCGGCTGGAAGCGTGTGGATTCGAGGCCCCAAAGGAGCCGTTTGACCTGATCATCAATGGCACCAGTGCCAGCCTCCAGGGTGACCTGCCACCGATTTCGCCAAATGTGATCGGTGCCGGCACGGTGGTCTACGACATGATGTATTCTCTCCAGACCACCACATTCAACCAGTGGGCGTTGGACCACGGTGCCACGCTGGTATTTGACGGCCTCGGCATGCTGGTGGAGCAGGCGGCCGAGTCGTTCCGGATATGGCGTGGCGTCCGTCCTGAAACACGGCCGGTGATTGACGAATTGCGAACCGACTGAGCTCTCGCCGGGCGCATGGGCTATGCTCTGAAGGTGTACAAGCTTCCCAAAGGTTTCTGATGTAAGGTCTCTGATGGATATTCTCACCCTTGTGGGGCTGGTGGCAGGTGTTCTGATTGTTTTGCTCGCCATGCTGGCCAATGCCTCGATCCTTACCTTTTTCAATCTCCCCGGACTGGCGATCGTATTGGGCGGCACCTTTGCCGTTACGCTGATCAAGTTCCGCCTGCCTTCGGTCATGGGTGCATTCCGGCTGGCGTTTGCGGCGGCTTTTACCGAGCGGGTGGAGCGGCCGGCGGATCTGATCCGGGAAGTAGGAACGCTGGCACTGGTGGTGCGCAAGGAAGGTATCCTGGGGTTGGAAAACCACGACACCAGTAACGATTTTCTTCGCAAGGCCATCAATCTGTGTGTTGACGGCCATCCACCCGAACTGGTTGAGGAAGCCCTGGCCCAGGAAGCCCAGCAGACGGCAGAACGTTACGAGGTAGCCGAGCGGGTGTTTCGAGGTATTGGAGAGTCCGCCCCGGCCATCGGAATGCTGGGCACCCTGGTGGGTCTGGTACAGATGCTAAACACCCTCGATGACCCGTCCTCTATTGGCCCGGCCATGGCCATTGCCCTGCTGACCACGCTTTACGGAGCCTTCATCGCGCAGTTGATCGCCCTGCCCCTGGCGGACAAACTCCAGCTCAAGGCGGAGGATGAGGCCCGGAATCAGCTGCTGATTACCACTTCCATACGCAACATCATGCGCGGTGAAAACCCGAGGGTAATGACAGAGCTACTGTCGTCGTTCGTAACCCCGGAGCAGCGTACCAACCTTGCCCCGGAGCGGGAGGCGTAGGTTTTGATATTGCGTCAGCCAGTAAAAAAGAAAAAACATGGCCGGGGTTCTCCGGCCTGGATTGTGACCTTTGCCGATCTGGCTACGTTGCTGCTGACATTTTTTATCCTGCTGCTGTCCTTCGCGGAAATGGATATCGAAAAGTATCGGGCCATGGCCAACTCCATGGCTGTGGCGTTCGGTAGTAACCAGGTGCTGTCTGATGACGTGGGAGGCGCGCCCCTGACTCTGATCGAATCAGACACGGTTTCCCTGCCGCAACCCAGCGATACCCCTGCCAGCGAGCCGGTATTCATAGACGAACGCGCCGAGGGTGAGGCCCCCACAAAGATTCCGGGGGGAGTCATTGACCTGGCGAGCCGATTGATTGATGAGCTGGAAGCGGAGGTGGCCTCGGACGCCTTGAATGTGACCTACGACGAAAACCAGGTGGTCATCCGTTTTTCTGAAGAAGCCACTTTTCGCTCCGGAGCGGCGTCCATCAAGCCAGAGATGATCCCCATTATTGAGCGGGTGGTGGCTGTACTGTCCGGTTGTTCCGGCGATGTACTGGTAGCCGGTTACACCGACGACCGCCCCATATCCAGCGGGCGTTATCGCTCAAACTGGGATCTGTCCGCGGCACGGGCGGTTTCCGTGGTGCATGAGCTGGTGCTGAATCGTCAGGTGCCGGCGGAACGGGTAGTGGCTGCCGGCCGGGCAGAAACCAATCCTCTGGCGCCCAACGACAGCGACGAAAACCGTGCAAAAAACCGGCGGGTGGAGATCGCCATCCGGGACCCGGCTTGCGACGACAGCATAAATACCGGGCAGCTACCGGTGGAAATCATGCCGTAAACAGCGCCTTATGCTTGCGGGGCAGCCTCTCATAGTCAATTCATATAACTCCCACGCGTTCAGATCTTTATACTGTGCAGCCCCAAGCGAACACATTTGCTGATTCAATTTGTTGATACAAAAGGGCCAGAGAGATTATGAGCGGACCAGACAAGCCGAAAGTCATTGGCGAGGAATGGAGTGATGAACGGGTAAAGAGCTTTCTGGCGATTGCTCCCTATGACAGCAATGTCAATGCTGACTACAACGCCCTGATCAAGGCCTACCAGGCTATGATTGCTGACGATTTCGAGCGTTTTGTCGGTTTCTTTGTGGAAGCAGGGAGGGATATCAACGCTGTGGATGAAAACGGCGAAACCTTCCTTGACCTGGTGTCAAAGCACCGCCGCAGTACTGTCTACGCGGAGATCGTCAAAAAGGCCGGAGCCAAAACCGCAGCAGAGGCCGGGAACTGAGCCCGGCCCTGCCGCATCGCCTTGCCTGTTACTGAACGTCCACTTCAATGGCTTTGGGTTCAGCCGGCTCTGCCTTGGTCAGTGTCAGCGACAGGATACCGTCCTTGAAGCTGGCCCTGATGCTGTTCTCATCCACGTTTTCCGGCAGGGTAAATCGACGCAGGAAGCTACCATACACCCGCTCAATGCGGTGGTGTTTTTTGTCGTTGGTTTCTTCCTCGTGTTTGCGTTCACCCTGGATGCTCAACACACCATCCTGAACCGTGACTTTCACGTCGTCCTTCGTCATGCCCGGCAGTTCCGCTTCGATGTTGAAGGCTTCCGGGGTTTCCTTGATATCCACGGCCGGGGCCCAGTCGCTGCGACTGAACAGGTCTTTGCCTTCCCGTTCATCGTTACCACGTGCCAGACCGAATAGCCGGTTATAACGGTTCATCAGGTCATCGAATTCACTCACTGGATTCCAGCGGGTTATGTTAGCCATACGAAACTCCTCCTACGAAATTGAAATAACACGTTGATGTCAGCTTCAATCGCGGAACAGCTCCATACCGGTGGCGCCAGCCTGTATGGTTTCCGTGAACCTCTGCTATTGGTGAATGTAGGAGCAGTTGTTCAGTTTTCAATAGGTCTCATGGCAGAAATTTCGACGGCCGGGGAGGATGCACCAAACTGCTGCTGAAGGAAGGGTCGGAAATCTGCCATCGCCGGGCCATCCGGATTGTCTCCGGGCAGCGTCCCCCAACTGAACCCCGGCAGTTGCCCGTTGGCAACAAAGGGCGCCAGCAATTGCGGATCGGCACTGATAACATGCACCACCACATCCCGGCTGGCATCCTCGCCAGTGACAAGTGGCGCTGCCTGATGGTCTCCGAGCAGTACCAGCAGTGTCTGGCTGTCGACGTGACGGAGGGCGTATTCCGTGGCCACATTCAGCGCATAATCCAATGCCTGGGCATAGTGTTCCCGCACCCGCTCCGGGTCACGCCACAGGCGGGCGGGGGCCTCGCCAGTATCTTTCCATTGGTTGAACGTTTCGCCATTGCCGATGCTGTCCCAGTCTTTCAGTACCGGTAATATCGGTACCCAGGGCGCATGGCTGCTTATCAGTGCAATCTCTGCAAACAGTGGGGTTTCAGTCCGGTCACGAACGCTGCGCTGGAACCACGACCAGGTGTACTGATCCGGCATGGTCACCCAGTTAAAAGCGGGACCGCGGTAGTCCATGGTGGTGGACGCGTAGATACGGTTGTAGCCAAAATCCTGGCCTTCGGGCCAGGCCCTGGTGATGGCGGGCATGACGGCCACCGTCTCGTGCCCGGTTGTATCCAGATCATCAATCAGGGTGGGGAAATTGCTGGCCAGGAATATTTCGTAGTCCAGCTGCGTTTCGATCCATTGACCGCTGAGCAGCGTGGTATGTGCCAGCCAGGACTGGCCACCCTGGACTGGGGAGCGCAGGCGCCCCGTTGCCACGTGCAGGCCGGCTTCATCCAGCTTTCGCGCCATCTGCTCCAGACGGGGCCCGATCACCGGCCGGTAACGGGGGTCAGTGATGGCTGAAATGCCATAGGATTCGATAAAGCCCAGGATGACGTCGGTCGCCTCCAGTCCGTTGAGGGGAACGGTCTGAGCAGCGTCCGGGTTCTCTTCAAGATGTTGTCGGAACGCCAGGGTGGACTGGTGGGTATCCGTTGCCAGCTTGATTTGCGTTGCCGCCAGTCCGGAAACGCTCAACCCCACAACCGGCTGAGGCAGCCATGTCGCGGCTACCGCGAGAGCGCCCGCTACTGTCAACAACTGGCCGGCTTTGGCAGGTGTGGCGTCCCCAAGCCGCGACAAAACCCTGGCAATATAGCCGCCGATTCCGGCAAAGACGGCTGCCAACGCCAGAATGACCAGTAACGACAGGCCGAGCCCCAGGTTACTCTCCAGCAGGTCAAACGCCGAACCCGCAACGCCCATTTCCAGGTAGAGATTGAATGGCCGCCCGATACTCTGGCGGACCAGCACATCGCTCAGGGAAAAAAAGGCCAGCAAGGCATACAATACGCCAACGCCCCCGGCCAGGTAACGTTTGCCTCTCCCCGCGGGCAAAACCGCAATCACACCCGCCAGTATGAGCGCGTCAGCGGCAATCCACGGTATCGATGGATAATCCGGGAGCAGCAGCGCCAGGAACAGGGCGTTGAGCAGTAGCGTGGTGACTATCAGCCGTCTCATAACGACGCCCCTGAAGATTAAGGGAATTACAAAGACCTGTACGCTGGCACTGGCATTCTCAGAGCAGACTGCCGGATTAAATCTTGTTCAGGTATTCATCCTTGAGCTTCACATAATTACTGGCGGTATAGCGGAAAAAGGTTCTCTCCTCGTCTGTTAATGCCCGCGCCTGTCGACAGGGGGAGCCGACATACAGGTAGCCGGACTCCAGCGTCTTGCCCGGTGGCACCAGGCAACCGGCGGCAACGATCACCTCGTCTTCCACCACGGCGCCATCCATGATGATACAACCCATACCCACCAGTACCCGGCTGCCCACGGTGCAGCCGTGCAGCAGCGCCTTGTGGCCAACCGTGACATCATCACCGATGGTCAGTGGGTAACCGCCCGGGTTAAAGTCACTGGCATGGGTGATGTGCAACACAGACCCATCCTGAATACTGCAACGGTCACCGATACGGATTTTGTGCATGTCGCCGCGCACTACGGTCATTGGCCAGATGGAGACGTCATCCCCTGTCTGGACATCTCCGATGACCACCGCACTGGGATCAATCCAGGCGCGTTCTCCAAATTGTGGCGTGTTACCCTTGTGTGTTCGTACATTCGACATTACATATACTCATTGAGTGGATTGATGCTTGTAGGGAAGGAGTCTCTGGGGGAGGCCTTTCCAAAACACGCTCAAGCACATCCATGTGGCGCTTGAGCTCCGCCATCCATGGCTCCGCACAGTTTTGGAAAGGCCTCCCCCAGAGACTCCCCAAGCATTGGAGTTATCTCAAATTACCTTAGACACCCGGAGCTGAGAAGGGGACTTATGAATAACCCGTTATTGACCGACGACCTGTTGCCCAAGTTTGACCATGTTCGCACCGAGCACATGGGGCCGGCAATTGACCAGATTCTCAGCGAAAATCGCATGAAAATCGCTCAGATAGCGCAGCAGGACGAGCCCACCTGGGAAACTCTGGCGCAGCCGATGCAGGCTACCGAAGACCGTCTGGAACGCGCCTGGTCGGTGATTTCCCACCTGAATGGTGTGATGAACAGTGACGAGCTGCGCAAGGTGTACAAGAGCTGCCTGGAAAAGCTCACCGAATACAGCACCGAGCTGAGCCAGAATTCGGAACTCTGCGACGCCTACAAAAAGCTGGCCGCAAGTGAGGAATATAAAGGACTGAGTGAAGCCCAGCGCAAGTCGGTGGACAACACCCTGCGGGATTTCCATCTCGGTGGTGTCGACCTGCCCCCGGAAAAGAAAAAGCAGTATGCGGATCTTTCCATGGAGCTTTCAGAGCTGTCCAACCGCTTTAGTGACAACGTGCTGGACGCCACCCAGCACTGGTACAAGCACATCACCAACGTGGAAGACCTGGCGGGCGTGCCTGAGACCGCGCTTGACGGCGCGAAACAGGCAGCGCAGCAGAAGGATCTGGACGGCTATGTGATCACCCTGGATTTCCCCAGTTTTTACCCGGTGATGACTTATTGTGACAACCGGGACCTGCGCAGGGAAGTCTATGAAGCCTTCGTCACCCGTGCATCCGACATGGGGCCGGATGCCGGCACCTGGGACAATACGCCGGTGATGGCGGAAATTCTCAAGCGCCGCCATGCCATGGCCAAACTGCTGGGTTTCAACAACTATGCCGAGCGCTCCCTGGCCACCAAAATGGCCCGCAGCGTGGACGAGGTTCTCGATTTCCTGAACCAGTTGGCGGCCAAGTCCAAGCCCATGGCCGAGCGTGAGTTTGCAGAGCTGAAGGCGTTTGCCAAAGACACTCATGGTGTTGATGATCTGCAGGCCTGGGATGTCGGCTATTACAGCGAAAAGCTGCGCCAGGAACGGTACGATATCTCTCCGGAAACCCTGCGCCCCTGGTTCCCGGTAGACAAAGTGGTACCCGGCCTGTTTGCCGTTGCCGAGAAACTGTTCGACGTTCAGATTGAAGCAAAGCCTGACGTGGAAACCTGGCACCCGGATGCCATCGCCTATTGCATCAGCCGCAACGGCGAGCCGCTGGCCTGGTTCTACCTCGACCTGTTCGCCCGCCAGGGCAAACGCGGCGGCGCCTGGATGGCCGATTGCCGGGTACGCTGGCGCAACCTGCGGGGTCAATTGCAGCTGCCGGTGGCCTTCCTGACCTGTAACTTTACACCGCCGGTCAACGGCAAACCTTCGTTATTAACCCACGACGAAGTCACCACGCTGTTCCACGAATTCGGCCATGGCCTGCACCACATGCTGACGCAAGTGGACGTGTTGGACGTATCCGGTATTAACGGCGTGGCCTGGGACGCGGTAGAGCTGCCGAGCCAGTTCCTGGAAAACTGGTGCTGGAACCCGGACTCCCTGGCCCTGATCGCATCGCACCACGAAACCGGTGAACCCTTGCCAGAGGATCTGCTGCAGAAAATGCTGGCAGCCAAGAACTTCCAGTCCGGCATGGCCATGGTGCGGCAGCTGGAATTCTCGTTGTTCGATTTCCGCCTGCACGCGGAATTCACCGAGGAAGCACCTACCAACCCGCTGGACATGCACCGCAAGGTACGCAGCGAAATCGCGGTGGTGGAAGCGCCAGAGTTCAACCGCTTCCCCAACAGCTTTTCCCATATCTTTGCGGGAGGTTACGCGGCAGGCTATTACAGCTACAAATGGGCCGAAGTGCTGGCTGCGGATGCATTCTCGCTATTTGAAGAGCGCGGCATCTTCGATCCGGACACCGGCAAGGGGTTTCTGCAGAACATTCTTGAAAAGGGTGGTTCCCAGGAACCCATGGAGCTATTCAAGGCTTTCCGCGGCCGTGAGCCGCAAGTGGATGCACTGTTGAAGCAAAATGGCATTACGGATGATGCTGCGTGAATTAACCGGGAACGGGTTTGTCGGATGAGGCGAAGCCGTCATCCGGCAATCAAAGTGCCACAAGCGGAGTAATGCCATGCCGACCCCAAAACGCTTCATCGCCGGCGCCGTCTGCCCCCGCTGTGCGGAGATGGACAAAATCATGATGTTCACCACCGACGACGAGGACCAGGTTCGCGAGTGCGTCGCCTGCGGCTTCACCGATGCGGTGTCCGACGCACCCTCGGCTCCGGCCAATCCGGAGCTGGAAACCCGGGTTAACACCCGTAGTAACAAAGACGACCATACGGTCAAACAGGTGGTGTTTTTCAAGTCTGTGGAGGAGGACTGATACTTTTGGAGTTTGCCCTCCTTTGTAGCCTGCTGGTTTTGGGGGCCTGGAGGGCGTCGTGGTGCTTTCTTCTGGGAAAAAGAACTCGCTGCGCTCGGACACCTTTTTCCCGGCAGAAAGCACCCCAACACCCTCCGGTTTAAACCAAAAGGATATCGCGAAAAAGAACAATCACGTGATGTGTGTCCTTGGCGATATCCTGAGTGTTCATTCGTGAGGGGGGAGGGGGATTTTTACTCGCCAGAAATGGGTGTCTGAGCAAAGCGAGTTCCATTTCAAGAGAAAAAACTCCCCCTCCCCCCTCGCAGCCCCCAAAACCTGAAGGCTACAAAAAGCAGACAACTCCCAAGCCTAAAGAACCATAGCCGCCACCCAGCCAAAGCCCAACAGGGGCAGGTTGTAGTGGAGGAACGTAGGCACCACCGTGTCCCAGATGTGGTTGTGCTGGCCGTCGACGTTGAGGCCAGCGGTGGGGCCGAGGGTGGAATCCGAAGCCGGGGAACCGGCATCGCCCAGGGCGCCGGCGGTGCCTACCAGGGCCACTATGGCCAGGGGCGTGAAGCCCAGCTCCAGGGCCAGCGGCACGTACAGGGCTGCAATGATGGGGATGGTGGAGAACGAGGAGCCGATACCCATGGTGATCAGCAGGCCCACCACCAACATCAGTAGTGCCGCCAGCGCCTTGTTGTCGCCGATGGTTCCGACGGAGCTTTCCACCAGGGTGGCGATTTCGCCGGTTTCGCGCATGACTTCCGCAAAGCCGGAGGCGGCGATCATGATGAAACCGATCATCGCCAGCATCTTCATGCCTTCGGTGAACAGGTCATCGGCTTCTTTCCATTTCACCACACCGGACAGGTTGAACAACACGAAACCCGCCAGCGCCCCGAGAATCATTGAACCCAGCCACAGCTGCACCACGAAGGCTGCCACAATAGCCACCAGCGCCATGAACAGCGTGCCTCTGTTGTACTTCACATCCACCCGTTCGGTGCGGGCGATGGCGTCCAGGTTGTAGTGCCGTCCACCCCGGTAGCTGAAGAATACTGCCACCAGCAAACCACAGAGCATGCCCAGGGCTGGCAGGGCCATGGCGGACATGACGTTCAGGCCGGTGGCGTCCACGCCGTTTTCGCCCACGTTCGCCAGCAGGATTTCGTTCAGGTAAATGCCGCCAAAACCCACGGGCAGGAACATGTACGGGGTGATCAGGCCGAAGGTCAGAACGCAGGCCACCAGGCGGCGATCCATGTTCAGCTTGGCCATCACGTACAGCAGCGGCGGCACTACCAGCGGGATAAAGGCGATGTGGATCGGCAGGATGTTCTGGGAAGACATGGCGATGGCCAGGAGCAGGCCGATAATCAGCAGGCGGATACCGCCGGCGGCCTTGCCGTCGTCCTGCCGGCCAACCAGATTTAGGGCCTTGTCGGCAAGGGCGTGGGCGAGGCCGGATTTGCCAATGGCCACGGCAAACGCGCCGAGAGTGGCGTAGGACAATGCGACGGTTGCCCCACCCCCGAGCCCTTCGTTAAAGGCGGCAATGGTGGCGTCCAGGGACAAGCCACTGATCAGGCCGCCGGAAACGGCGCCGATGATAAGGGCAACAACAACGTGGATGCGGCACAAGCTCAGCACGAGCATGATCACTACCGCAGCAACAACGGCATTCATGGCAAACTCCGGGATTTCGGGGGTGGCTTTCAGAGCCCTGAAGCAAAGGGCAGTTCGGGAAAGCGCGCTAATGTGCCGGAAACGGGTGCTGCAGTCAAAACCGTGACCGTTACCGGTCCCCTACGAAGGCGAAACGTGGAACCTGCTCGCCAGCCATCTCCACAGTTTCGCGGAACATGGCCAGCGGTCTTACCCATAGGCTGTAATCGCCGTAAAGACAACGGTAGACAACCATCTGCTCTTCGGTTTCGCTGTGGCGGGCAACACCGATAACCTCGTAGTCCATTCCCTTGTAATGGCGGTAGCGGCCGAGCCGGAGTTCCGGTTTCTTGTCGGGCATTGTATCCTTCTCCACGCGTAGCGTATGGCTACGTGTTTTGCGACGCGGACATACTCCCTGTATACGTATAGACTGATAATGATAAAGCGCAGGGAGGCATAGTGACTGATTGTTGGCTTCGTCAGTCTAGTCGAGTTTTCTGGTTCCGGGTAAAACGTTCATTATGGGATTTCCTGTTGCTTGCCAGCTCTGGCGGTTAGTGCTTTTGGCGCTATTTCTGGCGCCTGTTCAGACGCTGGCGCAAAGTGCTGCCGTTGCCTGGGTTGAGGCTCCGGAACCGGATATGGGTATCGAGGATATCCGGGCATTGCCCGAATCGCAATGGCGGCCAGCCGAGGAGAATGAAACCCTGGGTTTCGGCTTCAGCGACAGCAGTTTCTGGCTCCGGGTGGAGGCGCCGGCGGAACCCTTCAACCGCTTACTGGAGATTGGTTACCCCCTGCTGGATGACGTCCAGGTGTACTGGTTTGTTGATGGTAATCAGGTGGAACGGCATGTTACCGGTGACCGTCGAGTGTTCAGTTCTCGCCCTATCTACCACCGTAATTTCGTCTTTCTGGTGCCATCGAACACCGAGCCCTCCACGGCGTATGTGCGGGTGCGCAGTGAAGGTTCGGTACAGATACCGGTGCGGGTCATTTCCTCAGCGGACTTCCTGGCAGTTGAGCAACTGACTTACGGTTGGCAAGCGCTGTTTCTGGGCATCATGATCGCCATGGCCCTGTATAATCTGTTCATCTTCGTGATTGTCAGACACCTGGCGTATTTATGGTATGTCCTCACGGTTATTGCCTCGGCTCTGGTGTTGCTGAACTTCAATGGACTGGTTTTCCAGTGGTTGTGGCCCGACGTTCCAATTATCAACCGGTATTTTACGGCCCCGGCTATCTCGGCCAACATGTTCTTCGCTGCCATGTTCACCCTGAGTTTTCTGGCGGTCTGGCGGTACAGCCCTGTCGCTCACCGATTGCTTCAGCTGATTCTGCTGACGAGCATTGGCTGTTTTATCTATAGTCTGTTTGGCAGTTATCAGAGTGCCACCGCCCTTATCAGTGTGGTGGCAGCGGTGGTTACTCCCCTGACCTGGTTAATAGGCCTGGCTGTGTGGTATCGGGGCCAGGTGTTGGCTGGCTTCTATGTAGTGGCCTGGACACCGCTGCTTTTGGGGCATCTGGTAATGGCCATCAGCAAGATCGGTCTGATTCCCACCAATACCCTGACCGAGATGGCGCCGCAGATTGGCGTAGCCGTTGAGGTAATTCTGTTGTCGTTTGCACTGGCTTATCGCATTAACCTGGAGCGACAGCGTCGGATTCGGGCCCAGGAACACACTCTGGACGTCCAGCGTAAGGCCAACCAGACCCTGGAAGCCCGGGTTCAGGCCCGCACGGAAGAGCTGGAACAGGCTAATGAACAGCTCAGGGCGGTGTCTATTACCGATGGTCTGACTCGAGTGGCCAATCGTCGCCGCTTTGATGAGAAGCTGGAAGCCGAGTGGAGCCGGGCCCTGAGGCAGGGGCATCCTCTCAGTCTGGTGCTGCTGGATATTGATTATTTCAAACGCGTAAATGACGACTACGGTCACCTGGCAGGTGACGACTGCCTGGTGAATGTTGCCCGCGTGTGTGCTGAGGAAATCCAGCGCTCAGGAGACCTGCTGGCCCGGTATGGGGGTGAAGAATTCAGTGTATTGCTGCCTGCCACACCGGAAGCAGGGGCCGTCAGTGTGGCAGAGCGGTTGCGAGAGGCAGTCGCAGAGGCGCCGGTTCACATAGATGATCAGGCCGACCCTGTGAACATTTCAGTCAGTGCTGGAGTGGCGACGATCATCCCCGCCCCGGGAAGCCGTCCTTCGGACCTTATAGCGCGGGCCGATGAAGCTCTCTATGCCGCCAAGCATGCCGGCCGTAACCGGGTAATGGTCTTCCGGGACAGCGGCGCCGGGACGGTTCCCGATTTGTAGCGTCAATTTTTCAGCTTGTAGCGACCAGGTCCGAGGAATATTACCGCAACGGCGGTAAACAGGAAGAATCCCTGCAGTTCCAGCGCCCAACCTCCATTGCTGCCCAAAGCCATCAGCTCGTGGCTGTGCACGAGGGCAATAGCCACCAGCATATTGAAGACGATGAGCAGCGCGCCAATGCGGGTCTGGTAACCGAGGATAACCATCAGTGGTGCCAGTAACTCGCCGATGAAAACACCCCAGGCGAAAAAGGCCGGAATACCGTGGCTGGCCAGTTGGCCTTCAATAAAACCGACCCCGTGGAATAGTTTGGCGATGCCATGAAACAGCATCAGGCCCCCCAGGGTAAGGCGGATAATCAGTTTTCCAAGGTCTGCATTTTCCAGCAACGTCTGTCTCCCGTCAGCGAAGGATTACGAATAAGGCGGCAAGCTTAAACGGTTTGTGGCCAGGCTCAAAGTTACAGGCCTGTCCCCAGGGAGAGACGAATGTGATTGCGGATCAGCAGGTTTTCCCAGTAGTGCTTCATCCAGTCCCACGCAGCATTCCGTGTCTGCTCTACGAAGGGGTCCAGATTCAGCTCGTAATAGTCCGGTGTACCGGCAATCTGCAGAACGGTAACAGTGATCGACTGGTCAAGTTCATTGGCAAAGGGTTCGCCAATCAGCTGGTGGGCTAGCAGGTTGGCCCGTGTTGCCTCCACGTCGACCAGTTCGCTGGCCCGGGTGGAACGGTTGTTTTCGTACATTTCCTCCATCAGGCGGTGGCAGAGGTAGGCTCGTATGAGAAGGCCGTCGAGGCCGTCATACCGGACCAGAAGGACCGACGGCTGGGTAAAATAACCGATCGCTGCATTCACGAAGGGTTCAAACAGCTCTGCCTTGCCGGCTTCCCTGGCGCAGGCTTCCACACATTCGATCAGTCGTGGCGCCATTTCAATGTATTCGATGGCGAACTGGAACAGGCAGGTGGCTGGCTGATAGCCATCAATGGTGATTGTGGCAGGCAAAGAGGATGCCCTCTCCCGCATCTGCTCGAGGAAGGTGCCGGAGCGGGCTTCCTGCCTGCGTGCCTGATCAATGATGTCGAGAACAGCCTTTGGTGTCATTTCAGGAGATGCCGGTCTCTGAACGGAATGGGGTCGCAAGGCGCCTCCCGTTATACGTCTAGGGTCGTCTGGAGGCACGGGGAAGCGGCTGGCCACCGCAACATGCCTGCCTTTTCTCACAAGTGTAGACGAGTTTTGGCAGCCTGCCGTGGCATCCACATTAAAACCTGAACAGGATGTTCATAATCATTGGCGACACCGGTCTATTGTTGCGAAAACCAGCGATCGTGCCGCGAATGGCTCATAAAAAGCCATCCCATGGTAGCAGCACGTGCCAGCATCAGGCAGATCAGCGAAAACCAGAGCCCATGGTTTCCCCAACCGGTGGTCAGCCACCACACCGGCAGAAACACCACAAGTGCTGAAAACAGCATGGTGTTCTGCATATCCCGGGTACGAGTTGCACCAATGAACACGCCATCTAACAAAAATCCCCACACTGAAGCCAGTGGCAGCATCCATAGCCAGGGCAGGTAGAGCCAGGCAGTGGTTCTTACTTCCTCAATACCGGTCAGCAGGCTGATCAGGAAGCGTCCACCCAGGACAAAAGCCACCGTGAACAGCACCGAGCCCCAGAGGGACCATCGGAACGCCACCCGGAACACCTGGCGAAACTGCCGTCGGCTGTTTTTGCCAACGGCCTCTCCGATCAGAGCCTCGGCGGCGTTGGCAAAGCCGTCAAGGCCGTTGGAGATCACCAGGAGGAAGGTGATCAGTACCGCGTTGGCGGCCAGTATGGTGTCGCCCTGGCGTGCTCCCTGGGCGGTAAAAAATGCCAGCACCAGAAGCAGCGCAATGGTTCGCACCATGATGTAACGGTTGACCCGCAGTATTTTCAGATAGTCATTCAATTGGCCGAACAGGGCACGGCTGAAGCCCTGACCGGGCGGCATCCGCAACAGCACCATGCGAAAACCAATGGCCGCTGCGGAGTATTCGGCCATCACCGTAGCCATGGCGACGCCCCGACTGTTCCAGCCAAAACCGGTGACGAAGAGTATATCCAGGACGATATTGAGCCCGTTGGCCACGATCAGCATGACCATCGGCCCCTTGGGTAGCTGTGTGCCGATCAGCCAGCCCACCAGGGTGTACTGGCACAGCACCGCCGGCGCGCTCCAGATCCGGATGCTGGCATACTCTGCGGCAAGCGCTGCGACACGTTCACTGGGGTTCATCAGTTCAAGCCCCAGGCGGATCAAAGGCTGATGGAACAGGATCAATAACAGGCCGATGGCGGTGGCCAGCAGCACGGATCGCAGAAGAAGTGCAATCTGGGCGAATTCATCGCGTTTACCCCAGGCCTGGGCGGCAAGCCCGGTGGTGCCCATTCGCATGAAACCGAAGGTCCAGTAGAGAATGCTGAACAGATTTGCGCCTACCGCCACTGCCCCCAGATACTCAGGGCTCTCGAGATGACCGAGCACGGCCGTATCCACCAGGCCCAGAAGCGGCACAGTGAGGTTTGTGAGCATCAGTGGCCAGGCCAGGTCCCAGAGCCGGCGGTCTGTAGTGGCGAGTTTCGGGGCTGAATCTACGGAAATGAAAAAAGTTCCTTCTTTAGTCGATTAATGGCTACTCGGACTTTCGCATTTTTTTGATCTGTGTCTATACTTGTTTGTGAATTATCCATAGCAGACTTCCACTCTGGCTCGAATAGTGTGTGCGAGCACTGTCCGGAACAGAGGGATTGGACGCAAAATCCGACAAGAATAACACTCTGTGGAGACACAGTATTATGCGCGTGCACGCTAAGCGGGCAGGTGTCCTCTTGGGCGGACTTATGGCGCCAGCGTTGTCCATGGCGGACTGGACGCTGAACATGAGTCCCGGGGTCACCGGTACCAGTAATGAAATCTTCAGCCTTCACATGACCATCCTGTGGATCTGCGTCGTTATCGGCGTTGTGGTCTTTGGTGTCATGTTCTGGTCCATATTTGCCCACCGCAAATCTTCGGGTCGTAAACCGGCCAACTTCCACGAGAACACTCTGGTAGAGATTCTGTGGACGATCATCCCCCTGGTCATTCTCGTGGTGATGGCCATTCCCGCCACTGCGACGCTGGTTGATATGTACGACACCAGCGAAGCTGAGGTCGATATCAAGGTCACCGGTTACCAATGGCGCTGGAAGTACGACTACATCGACGAGGAGTTTGGATACTTCTCCACCATGTCTACCAGCCGGGATGAAATCTACAACCGTACGAAAAAGACCGAGAACTACCTGCTGGATGTGGATAACCCCATGGTTGTTCCGGTCGGCGCCAAAGTCCGTTTGTTGCTGACCGCGAACGATGTGATTCACTCGTGGTGGGTGCCGGCGTTCGGTGTCAAGAAAGACGCAATCCCGGGCTTTATTAATGAAACCTGGACCCGTGTGGACGAGCCCGGCATCTACCGTGGCCAGTGCACCGAACTCTGCGGCAAGGACCACGGCTTCATGCCGGTGGTGGTCAAGGCGGTGCCACAGGACGAATACGATACCTGGGTGGCTGAACAGAAAGAAGCCGCCCAGCGTGAGCGAGAGCTGACCGAGAAAGACTGGACCATGGACGAGCTGATGGAACGCGGTGAGAAGGCTTACGCCAGTGCCTGCGCCTCCTGTCACCAGGCCGACGGTAGCGGTTCACCGCCAGCCTTCCCGGCCCTCAAGGGAAGCCAGATTGCCCTGGAGGATATGGATGCTCACCTGGATGTGGTTGTGAACGGCGTTTCCGGCACCGCAATGCAGGCCTTTGGCGACCAGCTCAATGAGGTCGATCTCGCGGCGGTCATTACCTACGAGCGTAACGCCTGGGGTAATGACACCGGAGAGATGATTACGCCGAAGGAAGTGTTCGAGTACAAGAACCAGGAATGATTAACCGGGCGGCGATGCTTGCCGCCCCGTCCAATTTCGCCAGACTAATGACATCACCAGCCAGAACAACAAGGCGGTAACGGGGGTTTTTCATGAGTGCGGTTGCAGATACCCACGCCCAGGACGATCATCACCACGGCCCAGCCAAGGGCATTACACGGTGGTTGTTGACGACCAATCACAAGGATATCGGGTCCATGTACCTGATATTCAGTTTCACCATGTTCCTGCTCGGCGGAGCCATGGCCATGGTTATCCGGGCCGAGCTGTTCCAGCCAGGCCTGCAGATCGTGGAGCCGGAGTTCTTCAACCAGATGACGACCATGCACGGTCTTATCATGGTGTTCGGTGCAGTTATGCCGGCCTTTGTAGGTCTTGCCAACTGGATGATCCCGCTGATGGTGGGTGCGCCGGACATGGCGCTGCCACGGATGAACAACTGGAGTTTCTGGCTGCTGCCCTGCGCCTTCCTGATCCTGGTATCCACCCTGTTCATGGAAGGTGGCGCACCCAACTTCGGCTGGACCTTCTACGCGCCGCTCTCGACGACGTATGGCCCACCAAGTACGACTTTCTTCATCTTCGCCGTTCACATCATGGGGGTGTCGTCGATTATGGGCGCCATCAACGTTATTGCCACTATCCTGAACATGCGGGCACCGGGCATGACCCTGATGAAAATGCCCCTGTTCGTCTGGACGTGGCTGATCACCGCCTTCCTGCTGATCGCGGTAATGCCGGTTCTGGCTGGCGTGGTCACCATGATGCTGATGGACATCAACTTCGGCACCAGCTTCTTTGATGCCTCCGGCGGCGGCGACCCGGTGCTGTTCCAGCATGTATTCTGGTTCTTCGGGCACCCCGAGGTGTACATCATGATCCTGCCGGCCTTCGGCGCGGTGTCGCATATCATCCCCGCGTTCTCCCGCAAGCCGCTATTCGGCTATGCATCGATGGTTTACGCAGTGGGTGCCATCGCCCTGCTGTCGTTCGTGGTCTGGGCGCACCACATGTTCACCGTGGGCATTCCCATCGCCGGCCAGCTGTTCTTCATGTATGCAACCATGCTGATTGCCGTGCCCACCGGGGTGAAGGTCTTCAACTGGGTGGCCACCATGTTCCGCGGCTCGCTGACGTTCGAGGCTCCGATGCTCTTTGCGGTGGCCTTCGTCATCCTGTTCACCATCGGTGGTTTCTCCGGCCTGATGCTCGCCATTGCACCGGCGGACTTCCAGTACCATGACACCTACTTCGTGGTTGCCCATTTCCACTATGTACTGGTGCCGGGTGCCATTTTCGGTATCTTTGCCTCGGCCTACTTCTGGCTGCCCAAGTGGACCGGGCACATGTACGACGAAACCCTGGCCAAGACCCATTTCTGGCTGTCTTTTGTCGGCATGAACCTGGCGTTCTTCCCGATGCACTTCCTTGGCCTCGCAGGTATGCCTCGTCGTATCCCGGATTACGCCTTGCAGTTTGCTGACTTCAACATGGTGTCCAGTATCGGGGCCTTCATGTTTGGCGCCACCCAGATTCTGTTCCTGGTGATTGTGGTCAAGTGTGTCAGAGGCGGCGAGAAAGCAGCCGCCAATCCCTGGGATGGAGCGGAAGGCCTGGAGTGGACTGTGCCGTCACCGGCGCCCTACCACACCTTCGCCACCCCGCCTGAAGTAAAATGAGCGGCCGGGAAAATAATAAACGATAACGGATAAGCCATCGGAGATTGTCATGGCGGAAAACCAGACGTATTACGTTCCAGAACAGAGCAAGTGGCCGATTGTGGCCACGGTCGGCCTGGGGGTTACCCTCTACGGTGTTGCCTCTATTATGGTGAACAGCAACCAGGGTGAAAGCACCACCGCTTCCTGGGTGATGTTCGGCGTTGGTGCGATCATCATGACCTACATGCTGTTCGGATGGTTCGG
>JAWWAM010000010.1:0-20337 GCA_033721715.1 Marinobacter sp. | reverse complement strand
TTTTGTGACCAGTAATATTATTGGGGCGACCACCCTGGACCAGCTTCGGGAAAACCTCGGGTCCGCATCGGTTTCCCTGGAGGATGATGTGCTTGCGGCGATTGAAGACCTTAACAGGGAATACACCTACCCCTGTCCTTGAGCAGGGAGTGATTACCATTCTTTAACAAGATGGTTGCGTTAAACGCTGATTTTTTGACATGAACCGGTGAGTAGGGTCTCTACTTACAGGTTGCAACAGAGATCGGTAATATTTTGACAAAATAATGGCGATGTGGTGACAAAAATACGGCAAAGTTGTGTGCAAAATCACATCTTTCCAGCCGTTAATCATTAGACTTAAGCATTACGTGACAGTAGACTTCCGTTTCGCTAACAGGTCGCCATAACAACCATGATTATCCGTATCTTCATCGCACTCCTTGCCCTCAACATGATCGCTTTCGTGGTTCGCGCAGAAGCCAATGAGCGCTTTTTTGCGGATGACGTGCCGAGTGAAGACATCTACCAGCTCCAGGATCAGATGGCCGGTGATTTTGAGAGTGATGACGTGGACATGTATGCGAACCTCGGCTCCCGTTTACTGAGCCTCGGGTTCAGCCGCGCGGGTTCCCGGGAAAAGACTTACGCTTCTGACCGCGCCCGGCCCGACCATGGTATTGCTCTGCTTGACGAAGGTGCCTGCCTCAATCTCAAGTGGAACTTCTGACCGGCTTTAACTCCCCGATTTCCGGCGCTTCTTGCCGGCGTTGACTACTCCTCTGTGTATTAACTCCCTGAACTGGCCTTTATATGACCGGGCGCATTGCCTGACGCGTTTTCGCATGTGATTATTCCTGTCGGATGCATTTTCACGCACAGATAACGGAGTATGGCCATGGCAAAGGAACAACCGGTAACGCTTGGAAGTAGCGCTGAGTGTGTGGACGAGTTGATCCGTCGTGTGGGAAAGAACATCACGTTGGGTCTCCCGCTCGGTCTTGGGAAACCTGTCCGCTTCGTGAATGCCCTGTATCAGCGTGCGAAGGAGGACTCCTCCATACAGTTGCACATCGTTACCGCGCTGTCCCTGACCGCCCCGGGTGGAAGTTCGTCACTGGAGAAACGTTTCATGGGGCCGTTTGCCGAGCGACTCTACGGCCGGATCCCGGAACTTGAATACGCGCGGGACGTGATCCGGCAAAAGCTGCCGGGCAACGTGAAAGTGTCGGAATTCTTCTTCAAGGCAGGCTCCTTTCTCAATAACGAGACTCAGCAGCGAAACTACGTCTGTACCAATTACACCCATGCTGTTCGTGATTTGATGGCGCTTGGCGTCAATGTGGTGGGGCAGATGGTGGCGCCTCCCGTAGAGCCCGAGCAACAGGGGACTTTTAGCCTGAGTTGCAATCCGGACCTGACACTCGATCTGATTCCCTTGCTCAGGGAGCGGGAGGAATCCGGAATGCCCGTTGCTCTCGTTGCTGAAACCAATAGCCACCTTCCTTTCATGGGCAACGATGCGGCGGTGGAACAAAGTCAATTTGACCTCGTTCTCGAGCACGAGGTCTCTGATTACCCCCTGTTCTCTGCTCCACAGATGTCGGTCAGCCCGGAAGATCACATGATCGGTTTTTATGCCAGCGCGATGCTTAAAGATGGGGGCACTCTTCAGGTAGGCATCGGTTCCCTGGGGGCAGCGCTGGTTCACAGTACAATCCTGCGGCACACCGATAACGAGCACTGGAAAAAGGTTTTTGACCATCTCAGGATTGCCGAGCGCTTTCCGGTGGTTAACGATTATGGCGGCACCGGTACCTTTACAGAGGGCCTCTACGGTTGCAGCGAGATGATGGTCGACGGGTTCATCTACCTGATGGAAGCCGGTGTGCTGC
Source organism: Marinobacter sp. (assembly GCA_033721715.1). Classification (GTDB taxonomy): domain Bacteria; phylum Pseudomonadota; class Gammaproteobacteria; order Pseudomonadales; family Oleiphilaceae; genus Marinobacter. Next base: position 18,463 of record JAWWAM010000010.1, on the reverse strand, counting down.
ACCGGGAAGTGTTCGATCACGCCGGCTTGCAGACGCTGATCAACAGGGGGGAGTTGGCTCACAGCGTGTCAATGGACACTCTGGACTTGCTGCGGCGGGAAAAACTCATTGCCTCGCCTTTGCGGGCCCGCGATGTGGAGTGGCTGTGTCGTTACGGTATTTTCCACCCGGGCGTCGAATTCAAAGGAGGGCGGCTGAGGATCGGTGAAGAGTCAGTCGGCCCCGACCTGGACAGTGACGATGACAGGCAGGCCATTGCCTCTATGGCCCTGGGTGAGAGGCTGGCCGGGGGGGTTGTTCTGCACGGTGGTTTCTATGTCGGGCCGGAGCAATTCTACCAGCGCTTGCGGGATCTGCCGCCGTTGGAACGACAGCGTATCTGCATGACCAGCGTCAATTACATCAACCATCTTTATGATCACGCCTTTGGCAATCAGCGACTTAAAGTGGCACAGAGGGTCCACAGCCGTTTCGTCAACTCGGCGATGATGTATACCCTCAGCGGAGCGGCCGTCTCCGACGGACTGGACGATGGCCGCGTGGTCAGTGGCGTGGGCGGTCAGTACAACTTCGTGGCCATGGCTCACGAGCTGCCGGGTGCCCGGTCTGTGCTGACGTTGAGCAGTACCCGCAGTTCGGCGGGTAAAACCCTGTCCAACATTGTGTTCAGTTACGGCCATTGCACCATTCCCCGTCACCTGAGGGATATCGTGATCACCGAGTATGGCATCGCGGACCTGCGTGGTCAGTCCGATGAGCAGGTATACCTGCGCCTGATCCGTATTGCAGACTCCCGCTTTCAGCAAGATCTGCTGAAGCAGGCCCAGAAAGCAGGAAAAGTCGACCCGTCGTTCCGCTTGCCAGAAGAGTGGTGCAACAATACGCCGGAAGCGATCCAGGCAGCTATCAAAGCCGCTGGCGACAAGGAAGTGTTTCCCCCCTTCCCGTTTGGCCGGGATTTTACCGATGAAGAACTGAGGTTGGGCAAGGCATTGCAGACCCTCAAGGCCGCAACAGCGACCCGTCGTGGTAAACTGGCAACCTTGTGGCATGCCGTGAAGGCAAAAGACGATCAGGGCCGGTACCGGTCGTTGCTGGAGCGCATGAGTCTGGACAAGCCCAGAGGCCTGAAAGCCAGGCTGGATCAACGCCTGGTTATTCATGCACTGAATCTGACTGATACACCGGAAACAGGAAACCGTACTGCCTGATGCAAAAACCTGCCGTATTTACCGTTCATTATGTTCTCAAGAACAAAGTGGGAGAACTGGTCGACACTTCCGAGGGCAGCGAGCCGCTGTATTTCCTGGAGGGTAGCCCGGAAATTATCGAAGGCATCCAGAAAGCGGTGAAAGACCGCAACGTAGGGGACTGTCTCGAGGTCACCGTGCCGCCATCCATGGCCTATGGCGAGCACAATCCGGAACTGATCCGCAAGGTGCCCCGCTCGATGTTCGAGGGGGTGGAAAACCTGCACGTGGGGATGAAATTCCAGACCAACACCGGCGACAGGGCTCAGGTGGTCCAGGTGGTAGGGATCGACGGCAATCTCGTTCGGGTCGATGCCAACCACCCGCTGGCGGGTTTCACTCTCTACTTCGACCTGGAGATTATCGGCAAGCGGGAAGCTACGGAAGAGGAAATAAACGCAGGCCATCCACTGAGTTGAGGTTACACGTCCGGGCTGGCAACTGCCGCAGGGCCGACAGCTTCCCTGCCTGACACCTGCCCGGCCTGTATTTGCCACAGGCCCTCCCGCACGGTCTTCTGTAGTTCCCCCGCTAACGCCGATAGTTCCATACTGCTCCGTGGGGAGATCACCGGATGGGCAATTATGCCCACTTCTACAGCCGGCGCGCGGAGCATGCGGACCAGATGGTGGTGGAACTCATCATCGCCGATAAACGGAGCCAGGTGGTCCGGATGGCCGTTGCGCAGGTAACCGATACTGAGGGGCTGTATGTCTACGCCGGCATCGGCTGCGGCCTGGAGCAGACGGCTGTGAAATGGCAGCACCGTGACGCCCGCCGTTGTGGTGCCTTCCGGAAATACCAGAACTGACTGCCCGCGCATCAGTGTATTCGCTATTTCCCGGCGGGTTTGCCCCGCCTTACCGCTACCACGCTGGATAAACAGTGTCCCGGCCTGCTTCGCCAGCCAGCCGATCACCGGCCAGTGGCCTACCTCCGCCTTGGATAGAAACCTCAGCGGCACCATGCTCCCGAGTACCGGAATATCAGACCATGAGATGTGATTGCAGACATAGAGTACGGGGCGGTTGCTGAAGGTGCCCTGAGTGGACACCCGATAACCCAGGCACCGGCTGGCGCCACTGAAGCAGAAGCGGGCGAAGGGTGCACGGTCGGTCCGGACCCGGAGAAGGGTATCCACCAGCACCAGGAGGCCGGCGAGTAAGGCGGTCAGGGCCAGAAATCCGGCAAAAAGGGTGAGTCTGGTGGTCAGGCGTATCAGTTCCATGACGGGCTCCCGGCTTACCTTGTGGGAATTTACCACTTAACGGCCATGGTGGCGCATGAAGTGGCGACTGTAGCGGCTGGCCAGGTTGTTAACCTCGAGCACCACCAGCAGGTCTGCGCAACGGAAATCCGGGTCCCAGCAGGGCTCTCCGCACACACGGGCACCGAGCCGCATATAGGCCCTGATCAGTGCTGGCACCTCCACCGGTCGGTCCTCCCTGACGGTGTGGGTGAGGTGGGGGAGCGCCCGCAAGGGTGTCGCCCGGTATTCTTCACTGGCCAGGTATTCCCGTTGCAGGTAGCGAGCAATGCGCCAGGCTTTCAGCCCGCCATCGGACATCCCGATGCTGGCACATCCGAGTAGATAGGCCACGTTCCGCGACATCAGGTATTCCGCCACTGAAGCCCAAAGGAGGCTGATGGTGGCGCCGTTTCGGTAGTCGGGATGAACGCAGGTACGGCCGAGTTCGGCAAGGGTTCCTGGAAGCTGATAAAGCGAGGAAAGGTCGAACTCTCCCTCGGAATAAAAGCCCCCGGCCTCCAGAGCCTTGCTGTGATGGAGCACTCGCGTGGTCGCCACCAGCTTGCCGGTATTTTCGTCGGTGACAATGAGGTGATCGCAGTAGGGGTCAAATTCGTCGGCATCGATTCCGGGAATGGCAGCCCCCAGATCCGAACCATACTCCTCCGAAAAGACTTCATATCGTAGTCGCTGCGCGGCTTCAACGACATCTGGCTGCCGCGTGATCACGGTTTTAAGCCGGCGGACCGGGCGTGCTATACGGGCTGTCCGGGCATTCATGGCTGGGCCTCATTTTATCTACTTTCATACAAGGCTATGAACTCGTTGTGACATCGAAATGAACGGAGGATGACGACTTCGTGACAGGCATGTTGGGCCGGTGCCGCGGTGTGACGTATGTCACGGGCTGTAACGAACGGGCGGTTCCATGTATATTTCTGAATAGCATGTATAATTGCTGTTACAGGAGGTAGCCTGTATTGTCAGTGACATGGCAGACCTTCTGACCAAAGACTCTTGTCCGGCCAGGTGGGGTGAACATGGCCGGAAGCTTCAAAAACCGGAAAAACAAAATCAGAGATGGACGGCGTGGAACAGACGAACGAAAGTTGGCGGATTCTTATAGTCGAAGATGATGAGAGACTGGCGGAGCTGACCAGGGAGTACCTGGAAGGCAACGGTCTGTCGGTCGCTCTCGAAACCCACGGCGGCAACGCGGTTGAGCGTATCCGCAAGGAGCAGCCCGATCTGGTGGTGCTTGACCTGATGCTGCCCGGTGAAGACGGGCTGTCCATCTGCAGGCGTGCCCGGCCATTCTATCCCGGCCCCATCATCATGCTTACCGCCCGTACGGATGATCTGGACCAGGTGCTCGGTCTGGAAATGGGGGCTGATGATTACATTGGCAAACCTGTCCAGCCCAGGGTGTTGCTGGCAAGAATCCGGGCATTGCTGCGGCGGGTTACCGAGAATGGTTCTGCCTCTGCGGAAGAAGGCAGTGGCGAAGAACCCGTCAGGCTGCAGTTCAACGACCTGGTGGTAGACCGCTCCATGCGCGAAGCGTGGCTGAATGAAGACAGCATTGATCTGACCAGTGCCGAATTCGACCTGCTGTGGTTGTTGGCCAGCAATGCTGGCCGCGTTCTCAGCCGTGAAGAAATATTTACCGCGCTGAGAGGGATCGAATACGATGGCCAGGACCGCTCGATCGACGTCCGGGTGTCGCGGATACGGCCCAAGATCGGTGATGACCCCATTCATCCGAGGCGTATAAAAACCGTACGCAGCAAAGGCTATCTGTTTGTAAAGGAAGCCTGACTGTTCAGTCTCTGGCGCTGGCCCGTCCGGGCCGGCGTTCATTGCCAGGGTTATCGCAATGCCCCTCAAGTTTTTTCTCAAGCTGTATGCCCGCCTGATTGGCCTGACCTTTCTGATTCTCCTGCTTTGTGCCGCGCTTTTTCTGGGCGTGAATTCCGTGCGGGAGCAGTTCTGGCAGGAGCGCTTTTCGGCGCCATTGCTGCACTGGATTGCGGCGACCCCTCATCCGGAACAGCAATATCACTGGCTTGCGACATTCTATGATTTCCGGGTAACTCCCCCCGGTGACCTGCCATTCTCCGAAGTCATAATGGAGCGGCTGTCCTATGGCCAGGTAGTGGCACTGGACACCAGTATTGGCCAGCAGGTAATGATTCGGGATGACCAGGGGCGTATTCTCGACCTGCGATTCCGGGACATTTACAGTGACGTTGCCGAGGCGACCGCCCTGATCGCCCGCATACATCTTGACGACATGGCTGCAGAAGGCCGGGACGATGCCATGGCGCAGCTCTCCGGAGCGCTGGGGGTGGAAATGGTGCCGGTCCAGGACCAGTCCGCACTCCCGGATTCCGATGTTCTGGAGCGGGTCTCGGAGCGTGGAATCTCGCTTTATCATCACCCGTCAAAGGACAGGGCTCATGTGTTGCTTCGGCTGGATGACGGCACTCTGGTGGATATGGCAATGCCTGCGCAGTTCGATCCCTGGGCCTGGCCGGTGATTATGCTCTTGCTGGTCGTTGCAGGCAGTGTGCTGGCGCTGGCGCTCTACCTGGCACTGAGGGATGTGGACAGCAATCTCCGCGCTGTGGAATCCGTCGCCATTCGTATTGCCCGCGGCGAAATGGGCGCCCGGGTCGATGCCGGCGACAGCCGGCTGGTGTCGCGACTGGCGGCAGCCTTTAACAGCATGGCGGAGCATATCCAGAGGTTGGTGGGCGTGCAGCGGGAAATGATCCACGCAGTTTCCCACGAACTGAGAACACCAGTGGCGCGCATCCGATTTGGCGTCCAGATGATCGAGAGCGCCAGCAGCCCGGAAGCACTGCAGAAACAGCTGGATGGCATTGATGGTGATATCCAGGAGCTGGATGAACTGATCGACGAAATACTGACTTACGCAAGGCTCGAGCAGGGCGGGCCGGTCTTCGCGCTGCAGGAAACGTCGGTCTCGGACATCGTCCGCCAGGTGGTCAGTGAACAGCAGATGACCCGTCCTGAGCACAGCATTGAAGCGGATATCGACGAAGAATCGGAGCGCTGGTCATTGTCGGATGTGGAGCCCCGGTACCTGCACAGGGCGATCCAGAACCTGGTGGGCAATGCTGCTCGGTATGCCGCCCGGAATGTCAGGGTTCATTGCCAGTTTGATGAAGACAATTGCCGCATCGATGTTGAAGATGATGGGCCGGGTATCCCGGAAGAGGACTGGGAAAAGGTGTTTACGGCCTTTGCCCGGCTGGATGACAGTCGCACCCGAACCTCGGGAGGTTATGGTCTTGGCTTGTCCATCGTGAGAAGAATTCTGTATTGGCACGGCGGCCAGGCGTTCGTCAGCCGTAGTGATGAGCTAGGCGGTGCCCGGTTCAGTCTGGTATGGCCCCGTAAGAAGCCGACGGAACATAGTCTGTAAGCGAATTTGTGACGGGTTTCTCGGCGTCTCACCGGATGTAACAAACACGCAACACAACCACAACTGAAGGGCTTCTCGATCAGCGGGATACTGTTTGTGTAAGGGATGACTTTTGAGGTTGTAGTTCTTACGAACTTTCCTTGTTTCATTCGTCATTTGAGGGCCGGTTTTCCGGCCCTTTTTTTATGGTCTTCCCCGGTACTCTCTTCCCCGGCCTTCTGCCCATAGCGTTCTCCCCCATCCTTTGAGAAGATTGCGGCATCAACAAGAATGATGCTGATAACTCTGAAAGGACGCCTAACATGACCCAGTACCTGCTCGCCATCGACCAGGGGACAACCAGCTCCCGCGCCATCGTGTTCGACGCAACCGGCACCTCTGTGGCTACTGCGCAACAGGAATTCCACCAGTATTTTCCCAAAGATGGTCAGGTTGAACATGATGCCCGTGAAATCTGGGACAGCACACTGGTGGTTTGCCGCGAAGCGCTGAAAGAGTCGGGCCTCAGAGCGTCAGAACTGGCCGGTATCGGCATCACCAACCAGCGTGAAACCACGGTAATCTGGGATCGGAAAACCGGCGAGCCTATCCACCATGCCATTGTCTGGCAGGATCGACGCACGGCATCGGTTTGTACAAAGCTCAAAGCCGATGACCACGAGAATACGGTTGTTGATCGCACGGGGTTGCTTATTGACCCTTATTTTTCCGCCACCAAGATCGCCTGGATACTGGATAACGTTGAAGGCGCGAGGGCTAGAGCCGAAGCAGGGGAACTTGCTTTCGGTACCGTCGACAGCTGGCTGTTGTGGAATCTCACGAGCGGCCGGTCGCACCGCACCGATGCCACCAACGCCTCCCGTACCGCGTTGTTCAATATCCACGAACAGCAGTGGGACGATGAATTGCTGGCCCTGTTCCGGGTTCCCCGCGAATTGCTGCCCGAGGTGCTGGATTCGGCAGCAGACTTTGGTATCACCGACGAGCACTGGCTGGGCGCTCCAGTGCCGGTGGCTGGCATTGCCGGGGACCAGCATGCCGCCCTGGTCGGTCAGGCCTGTTTTGAGCCAGGCATGGCGAAGAGCACATACGGAACCGGCTGTTTTCTGATGCTGAATACGGGAGAAAAAGCACTGCGTTCAGAGAACAGGCTGTTGACTACCATGGCTTATCGCCTCGATGGCAAGCCCTGCTACGCGATGGAGGGGAGCATATTTGTTGCCGGGGCTGCCATGCAATGGTTGCGGGACGGGCTCAGACTGATCAGTCACGCCAGTGAGTCGTCTGCGTATGCGGCCGAGGTGGGTGTGGATAACCCGGTTTACCTGGTGCCAGCCTTTACCGGACTGGGCGCTCCGCACTGGGACCCTCATGCCCGCGGAGCAATAATGGGATTGACCCGGGATACCGGTATTGGCGAAATCGTCACTGCCGGGCTGCAGTCCGTGTGCTACCAGACCAAGGATCTGATACGGGCGGTCCTGAACGATGGCGCATCCCTGCAGACATTACGTGTGGATGGCGGCATGGTGGTGAATGACTGGGTGATGCAGTTTCTTGCGGACATTCTGAACGTGTCAGTGGATCGCCCGAGGGTCACGGAAACCACAGCTCTGGGGGCTGCCTACCTGGCCGGCCTGCAGACAGGCGTTTATCAGAGTCTGGAGGAGATAGCGCAGTTGTGGGAGCGCGAACGCCGTTTTGAGCCGGTGATGAAGCCTGCCCTGAGGGAACGGCTCTACGCTGGTTGGCTGGATGCCGTCGAACGGGTCTGTAATAACTGAACCGGTGCAGCTTACCCGGTTCAGACTCGCTCGAATGCGATCAAATGGTCGGCTTCCACCCGCACCGGTACATGTTCGCCCAGATAGAAATCCAGGTGGCTGCGGAATAGCGCTTCGAATTCGGTGTCTTCCGAGCAGCGGAAGCGATAGAGGGTTGAGGTGCCGGCAAAGGTCTTTTCCACAACCCGGGGTTTCAGATCCGACTCCGCATCATAAACAATGTCATCCGGGCGAATCAGTACATCTACCAGGGTGCCGGGCTTCCACTTGTACGCCCGGTTACCGCGGATGACCCCAAGCTCAGATTCTATCGTATCGGGCCCCAGCGTTTTCCCGGGTATGAATCCGCCCTGACCAACAAAGCCGGCCACAAAGCGATTGGCAGGCTCATGATAAAGGTTATAGGGCACATCCCACTGCTGGATGCCGCCATCCTTCAGAACCGCCACCTGATCACACATCGCGAAGGCTTCCTGCTGGTCATGGGTAACCAGAATGGCGCTGATGCCGAGGGTTTTCAGGATTTCCCTGACGTCGAGGCTGAGCCGGCGACGAAGGTCCGCATCCAGGTTCGAGAACGGCTCGTCCAGCAGGATCAGTGTTGGCTCGGGTGCCAGCGCCCGGGCAAGCGCCACACGCTGCTGCTGCCCGCCGGAAAGCTCGTGGGGATAGCTTCCTGCAAGGTCCTGAAGATGAACCAGTTGCAGCAGTTCCATAACCTTCTGGCGCTTTTCTTTCCGGTCCTCGTTCCGCAGCCCGAATCCCACATTTTCAGCAATCGTCAGGTGCGGAAAGAGGGCGTAGTCCTGAAAAACCATGCCGATACGCCGCTTTTCCGGCGCCAGGGTGCGGCCGGGAAGACTGATGGAACTGGACTGCAGGCGAATCTCACCGGTATTGATGGGCAGAAACCCGGCCAGCGCCCGCAGAATAGTGCTTTTACCGCAGCCGCTGGGGCCCAGCAGACAACCGATGTCGCCGTGGCTGAGGGCAAAGCTGACGTCCTTCACAACAGAGCCGTCACCATAGCCGCAGGACAGGTTGTTTACTTCCAGCAGCCAGTCGGTGGGCTGTACCAGGCTTTCGGTCATCCAGTCAGTCCAGTCGGTTGAGTATCAGAAACTCGAGCAATGCTTTCTGGGCATGCAGGCGATTTTCGGCTTCGTCCCAGACGACGGAGCGCGGATGCTCCATCATGTCAGCTGAGATCTCCTCACCGCGATGGGCAGGCAGGCAATGCATGAACAAGGCGTCCTTGTTTGCCAGCTTCATCAGTTCAGGGTTGATCTGATAATTGCGGAAAGCCTTCTCCCGCGCTTTCTGCTCATCTTCCTGGCCCATGGAAGCCCATACATCGGTGACCAGCAGGTCCGCGTCTTTGGCCGCCTCAGCCGGGTCGCGAACAATAGAGACGTGCTGTCCTTCGGTTTCAGTCAGCCTGCTATCCGGTTCGTAACCTTCCGGGCAGGCTACGCGCAGGTGGAACCCGAACTGTGCAGCGGCATTGATATAGGACTGGCACATGTTATTGCCGTCACCGACCCAGGCTACAGTGCCCCCGCGGATGCTGCCGCGATGTTCGCGATAGGTCTGCATGTCGGCCAGCAACTGGCAGGGATGAAAGTCATCCGTGAGCGCATTGATAACGGGTGCTCTCGATGCGGCTGCAAACTTCTCGACGGTGCTGTGAGCGAAAGTGCGGATCATCACCGCATCCACCATGCTGGAGATAACGATGGCAGAATCTTCAATGGGCTCTCCGCGGCCAAGCTGGGTGTCGCGGGGGGACAGAAAGAGGGCGGCACCACCGAGTTGTGTCATGCCGGCTTCAAAGGAGACCCGGGTGCGGGTGGAGGATTTTTCGAAGATCATGGCAAGAACCCGGTTCTTCAGGGTTTCCCGTAAGGTTCCCTGGCGCCATTCCTTACGGAGTCGGGTGCCGTGATCCAGCAGTTGCTCGAGTTCGTCCGAGCTCAGGTCGTTAAGTGTGAGAAAATGTCTTGCTGCCATGCGATGGCCCTTAGTTAATCCATAACCCTGTCTTTGAGTTCCGGGGCATGTTCGTGGTTACAACCGGCCCGCGCAGTCATTGTCCTGGAACGACAACACGCCAGCTTGCGGCGAAAGTCGCACTGGCGGGATTCAAAGACGGGGGTTGCCTGGCTGCCTGAAAGACAGGGGCTCAAGTCTAGCCCGTCGGGGGGCTGAAGACAACGCCAGAGGGCGGGCGGTTGCGCTGGATCAACACCGGTGTTTGGTGGCAATGCCGGGACGTGTACAATGGAACCAGTCAGGTGGCCGCAAGGCGATCCCGTTTTCAATGAGAGGTACGTATCCATGGATATCAACGAAACCATCAAGAGCCAGCTTGAGGAAAACCCCATTATCCTTTACATGAAGGGTACACCTCAGGCCCCACAGTGTGGCTTCTCCGCCAAGACCGTTCAGGCCCTGATGGCCTGTGGTGAGCGGTTTGCCTTTGTGAATATTCTCGACAATCAGGAATTGCGTGAAGGCCTGAAGGTCTACTCAAGCTGGCCGACCTATCCACAGCTTTATATCAGCGGCGAGCTGGTTGGTGGCTGCGATATCATTCTGGAAATGTCCGAGAGTGGTGAGCTGGCCGAGCAGGTCAAGGCTGCTGCCAAGCAGGCCGAAGCCTGAGAAACTGGCGCTTAATTTAAAGGCGTTCCGGGGTGAAAATCAGTTCAACCCGGAAACGCTTCCTTCCTGAATGTTCCTGCGGTGGTTCGGGGTACGGGCTGGCAAGCAACGCCGCCTGGTAGACAGCCTTGTCGATCTCCTGAAATCCCGTCGACTGAGTTACCTTCGCACTTGTCAGCGCACCGCTGTGCATAAGCTGTAATTCCAGCTCCATGGTTACCGGCTGCTTGATCCGATGGCTGGAAGGAACCGGGCGTTTGTCCAGCTCCTTGCCGACCCGGGCCGCCAGGCGTGCCAGATAGGGGTCGGTTTCCTGCGCTGAACGGCTGATCTGTGTTATTGGTTCTGGTTTTGTCTCTGGCTCATCACTCGCCTCCGGCTTGCCGGCGGTTGAGGCGACGGATGAACGGGAAGGCGTGGATTGTTCTGCAGGCTGGGGAGAGTGGCGTTCCGGGGGTGAAGGTCTTGAAGGTTCATCCGGGGGCGCTGTGTGCTTACGGGGTGAGTCCAGGGCCACAATGTCGGGTCGGGTAGCGGGTTGGTTTTCGCGGGGCTGTTCAGCTGCGCTGGCAATGTTCTCGGGCGAGGCCTGGCTGCCGGGGCTAATCAGCTCTACCCGCACGGTCCGACGGTGAGATTCCATCTCGGGAGGCGTGAAGGGCAGCGCTGACATCACCAGGGTATGGAGCAGCAAGGCAATCGATATTGCGAGGGTAATCCGGTACTTTCCCGGAAGACCGGTAACACTGCCATGCTCCAGCATTGGCGCCAGTTTACCCCGCCTTACTCCGCAAAGTGCCCACAACGGCGTCCAGCGCCCGGTCAATCAGCGCGCCCTGCTCAAGTACGGTCAGGCGCCCGCGCCGCATTTCATGAGCAAGATCGGTACGGGATTTCTCAATAACCTTGAGGCCCATGCGGTTAACGAAAACGAAGCAGTCGGCCTCTTCGATAATCGCAGATAATTTGCAGCGGAAACTGGCTCCGTTAACCAGATTGAATTCCACCCAGTTACCAATTTCAATGGCGTCTATCTGCGCGACGAACTCGGCAATTGCAGCCTCTTCCAGCTCCTGTTGCCTTTGTATGGCCGTCTGGTGGCTGATGAGGGGTTCATCCTCGTCTTCGGGTTCCGGCGTGGGAGAGTCTTCCATGGCTTCTGCAAGCGCATTGGCGCGGAAAGCCTCGGTCAACTCATGCTTGAGGTCCGACATCATTTCATCCAGCTTGGATGAATTGTAGGAAACTTCCTCAAGGCCTGCTCTCAGCGATTTCAGCAGCCCCGGTACCACTCGCACCCACTGGTCCCGCTCTTCGTCGTCCTGATGGGGGTGCAGGCACCAGATCAGGTCGTCCACTACCCGGACGGTCTGAGGCCAGCGATGTTCTACGTCATCCCTCAGGTAGGCCAGGAACATTACCCGGCTCCAGCCGTTCAACAGAATATTTCGCACCGGCTCCTGAAGCTTGTAACGCGCCAGCTTTTTCTGGAGTAGTTCGTCTACGGTTTCCTGGGCTTTCTGGGATTTGATCCGGCCGCGCTCGGACTCCCGGGTGCGCTGCTCCACCAGGGAGGACTTGCGATTCTCTCTGGCGAGGAACTGCTCGAATTCGTCGCAAAGGGTTTCGAACAGGGTAACGTCTCCGTCGAATTCGTTCAGGATACGGGCAACCACCGCATGAATCTGCTCATACAGTTTGTCCCTGGCTTTCTCGTCGCTTTCACTCCAGCCGATGCCGGCCCTGGCAAGCGAGTTAAGCAGGCGGCGGGCAGGGTGAGTGGCTTTACTGAAGAACGTCTTGTCCTTGATGACCACTTTGAGAATGGGGATCTGCAGCCGGCTGATCAGTACCTGGACCGGCGCCGACAGGTTGTAATCGTCGAGGATGAACTCGAACAGCATGGACACCAGGTTGATCAGGTCCTCGTCCATTTCGTTCAGTGCAGGCTTTTTGCCATCACTGGTGTTTTCGGCCCGAGATAGCAACTGTTGGACAACCTGATACAGGTCGACCATCACCGGTTCGCCGGCACTGAGGTTGCCGCTTACCTGCTCCCCCGGGGGCTGCTGGGGGAGCGATGCCAGCAGGCTGGCAAGTTCTGCTCCGCCAATCACATGAACGTTCGGGTCGGACGCGCGGGGCGGGATGCCGGAATTGGCGCGCTGATGAGCGAGCATCTGCCGGATTTGATCAAACATGGCCCCTTCGTGGTGCCCTTGCTGTTCGCTGGCGGCAGGCGTGGATTCACCACCAGTTGCTTCGCCGGATGTGGTGCCAGGGGCCGGGCTGTCCTGTTGCTTGCCGGCTTTACCGTGGTAGCGGAAGTTCGGAATGACGCCTGCCTGAATCAGTATCCGGTTGGCTTCATCCAGCAACATGCCAAGGTTGGAGACCACGTAACGGTCAAACTGCTTGAGCAGGATCAGGCGCTCGCGAATCTGAATCTCGAGGGCCTGAATGGCTTCCACGAAGGCACTGCAAAGGTGCTCTGGTGCCATGGGGTTGACGGGCACAGCTTCACTGGCTCCCGGATAAACAACACTGAACCGGGTTTGAAGTTGAAGCAAGGGGCCCTGGAAGTGCGCCTTGGACTTGGTGATCATGGCGTTGAGGGCAACCTGCTCTTCCAGGTCGTCGTCGCCCACCAGAGAAAGGCTGTCTGAGTTGGTCTGGCTGGCCAGGCTTTCGTCTGCCGCTACGCTGCCGCTGCGGGGCGGGTTTGCAAACAACTGTGCAACCGCATTCTGGAAGTGGCGTTCGACACCCTTCCGTTTGATGCGGATTTCGCGCATGGCTTCAAAATAGCGGTTCTGCTCGTTGTTGCTCCTGGCATTATTTGCCAGCTCGAACAGCGAGTCATCAACCGCGTCAAATGCACCCTGCAACAAATCTCCCAGTCCGGCAACGACAGTGTCACGGATACGGACCACCTGTGCAGGTACGGGATTCGAACTCCCAGCCTCCCGGTGCTCGCGGAGATAATGTATGCCGGACTGCTTATTCATGGCCGACTCCTGTGTGCGCCTCAACCGGATACATGACCGAGCTTAATGCTGTGTTTATTGGTTATACGTTAAATCTACCTCATTTTAACACTTGGTAACATGACCAAATGCTAACTGAGCCTATAAATAAAAAATTCCGGGGATACCCGAAGGCACCCCGGTTTTCAGAGGATCGTTTTGGCGCGCGTCAGCTTACATATACCGGGCCAATACCCACACTCCATATCACCACTGTAATGGCCAGCAGGCCAACAAACATGACCAGCCCAACCGTCAGCACGGCAGAGGCGAACATGAACCCGCGGTCTTCGGGTATCTTCATCAGGATCGGCAACCCTTCATAGAGCAGGTAGACTGCATAGGCAACGGCAATCAGGCCTACGACCATGTTCACCCAGATGTTGGGATACACCGCAGCTATGCCCAGCAAAAACACCGGCGTTGCCGTATAGGCTGCCAGCGTAACGCCTCTCGGGTTACTGTCCTTGACTTCGTATGTTGCGGCAAAAAAATCGATGAATCGGCCAATAATATAAATGCCTGTCAGCATGGCCAGGTAAAAGAGGGCAGTAAGCTGCAGGGCACTGGTAGTTGTCAGTCTGATTACCTGGCCGTCACCGATTTGCCAGCCGACCTGGGTACTGCCGTAGTAGCCGGCAATGGCCGGGATGAGTCCCAGCAACAGAACATGGCCCAGGTAAAGCCTGCCAAGGGATTCCGGCTCATTACGAATGGCTTCCCATTCACGATCCGGGTGCGTAAGCAGACCCAGGGTATGGGTTAGACTCATGGACGTACTCCTGTTCATTATTGTTATATCTCAAGCCTTCAGTTTTGGTGCGAAAGGCTTTTCGGTCAAGAGAAAGATTAAACTTTGATATTTCTAACAGAATTCCTCTTATAACCGGATAACCTACTTGAGGGAGCGTTTTTTTCGCTTTTTGGGGTGAACGATGGCTGCCTTGACCACGTTATCCTTGATCTGCAGGACTTCAACCCGGTGCCCGCCTACTTTGAGGCAGACATTCGTTTCCGGAATGTTTTCCAGTGTTTCGGTGATCAGCCCGTTCAGAGTCTTGGGGCCGTCAATGGGAAGCTTCCAGCCCAGGGTCTTATTAATGGTTCTGACCGCTGAGGTGCCGTCAATAATATAGGTGCCGTCATCCTGGGGGATGATGTCCGGGCTGGTCGCTGCGTAGTCGGTTGTAAACTCACCCACAATTTCTTCCAGTATGTCTTCCAGAGTGGCCAGGCCAAGAACTTCCCCGTATTCGTCAACCACGATTCCGAAGCGCCGCTTTTCTTTCTGGAAATTGATCAGCTGGGTGTTCAGTGGCGTGCTTTCCGGAATGAAGTAGGGGTCCCGGCAAAGCTGCATCAGCATGGCCTTGTTGATGTCATCCTGCAGAAGCAGTCTGGAGACGTTTCGCAGGTGAAGTACGCCCTGTATGTTATTGATATCGCCTTTGAAAACCGGCAAGCGGGTATGCTGGCTGCTTCTCAGCTGGCGCAGGATGGTGTCCAGGTCGTCGTCCAGGTCGATACCGACCACCTCATTCCGGGGCACCATGATGTCGTTCACGGTTACCTTTTCGAGGTCCAGAATGCTGACCAGCATGTCCTTGTGTTTGGCAGGGATCAGCGCCCCCGCTTCGTTAACGAGGGTTCTGAGCTCCTCACGGCTGAGGTGTTCGTTGGCGGCATCGTTGGCGGATACCCCTATGATCTTCAGGATGGCGCCGGTAAACAGGTTCACCGCCCAGACAACAGGGTAGAGTATCTTCAGCAGTGGGCCCAACACGTGGCTGGCGGGAAAAGCAATTTTTTCCGGAAACAGTGCGGCGAGGGTTTTGGGGGTTACTTCCGCGAATATCAGTATGACAATGGTCAGCAGTACGGTGGCGATGGCGATGCCGGCATCGCCCCAGATGCGAATGGCGATGACGGTCGCAATCGCGGAGGCAAAAATGTTGACGAAATTGTTGCCGATAAGGATGACGCCGATCAGCTGGTCCGTACGGTTCAGCAATCCCTGAGCCCGTTTGGCGCCCTTGTGACCAGTCTTGGCCATATGCTTCAACCGGTAACGATTAAGCGACATCATTCCGGTTTCGGAGCTGGAGAAGAAGGCAGACAGCAGGATGAGCCCCGCCAAAATGATGAACAGCGCGGTGAGCGATGTCTCGTTCAAGACTGAATGTCCTTATATTGCTGACAAGAGGGGAAAATAGGCGGTTGGTGATCGCAGTGTCAAGTTTGCATCGAACCTGCAGCAGTTAAGAGTGTCATCAGCCGCCTCGGTGGAAGATCAGTTCGAGCACAAACTTGCTGCCATAAAAAGCCAGCATGAGCAGGGCGCAACCCGCGAGAGTCCAGCGGCTGGCGGTTATACCGCGCCACCCACGAGTGTACCGGCCGATCAGCAATGCCAGGAATACGGTCAGGGAGAGAAGCGAGAAAACGGTTTTATGGGCCAGGTCCTGGGCAAAGATATCGTCAAT
Organism: Marinobacter sp.; assembly: GCA_033721715.1. Taxonomy (GTDB): domain Bacteria; phylum Pseudomonadota; class Gammaproteobacteria; order Pseudomonadales; family Oleiphilaceae; genus Marinobacter. The sequence goes on along the minus strand of JAWWAM010000010.1, from coordinate 2,556 downwards.
GAACAGCGCCCCGGTGACAATGGCCAGTACCAGCATCACCACGCCCGCCCAGACCATTTCGAACAGCAGCGATTCCATAGTCTGCAATGGCGGCAGGTTTCTGATCAGTATGCTGTTGTAGTTGTGCTTGAGCTGGCGGTTCTGGAGGTACAGTAACGCCGCTTGTATGGCCGCGAGGGTAAACAGGCTGTAGGCTGTTACCGAAAGGGCGATATGGGAGAGCATGCCGTAGCTGTCTTCGGGGACCAGCCGCGAAGAGGAGTGGGTGATAAGGCCCATGATGATGGTCAGCGCGGCTATCGGATAAACACCGAGGAAGAGGCTCTGGACAGGCTTGCTCAGGTTAAGCCCCAGCAAAAGAAACACAATCAACCAGGAAATGAGCACCGAACTCTGGAAGAATCCGAAATCGAAACCGCCTTCCTGGTGGACGGTCTGGGCAATCAGCAGGCCATGGGCGGTTAGCGCAAGCATGCCAATAAGAGTGGTTATTGCAATATTGGTATGTACCCGCCCCCTGAAGCTGAGTGCCTGCAGGGCAGTACCGATGCTGTATAGTAATAATGAAGTAACCGCGAGAATCAGCGTTCCCATGACTTCCTTTTAACCACTCTCTGACTGGGGGGCGACGGGCTTTCACGCCGATTTGACCGGGCTGGTCGTTTCAGGGCGATAGTCTGGTTATAATGTCGCGATTATGCAACAGGAATCAAGGAGCCTGATCGGGTTCCTGTGTTTCATGCACTCAATTAATCCGGGTACGGAAGATCAACATGTTTGAAAACCTCCAGGACCGACTTTCCGGTAGTCTGCGCAAGATATCAGGTCAGGCGCGGCTGACTGACGACAATATAAAGGAAACGCTGCGCGAAGTTCGCATGGCGCTTCTGGAGGCAGACGTTGCCCTGCCAGTGGTCAAGGCATTTATAGAAGGTGTGCGTCAGCGGGCCATCGGCCAGGAAGTCCAGCGTAGTCTCAGCCCGGGGCAGGTATTCGTCAAAGTGGTCCAGCAGGAGCTGGAGCGCGTGATGGGGGATGGCAACGAGTCCCTCAATCTGGCAGTAGCGCCCCCGGCCGTAATCATGATGGCGGGTTTGCAGGGTGCCGGTAAGACCACCACCGTAGCCAAGTTGTCCCGTTTCCTCAAAGAGCGGCACAAAAAATCCGTGATGGTTGTGAGTGCGGACGTGTATCGTCCCGCGGCCATTCGCCAGCTGGAAACCCTGGCCGGTGAAGTGGGTGTCGAGTTCTTCCCCAGTTCGGCCGACCAGGACCCGGTAGACATTGCCAACGGTGCCATGGATGCCGCCCGCAAGAAACATATAGATGTAGTGATCCTGGATACCGCGGGTCGCCTTCACGTCGATGAGCAGATGATGGGTGAGATCGGGCGCCTGCACAAAGCGGTGAACCCGGTCGAGACCCTGTTCGTGGTGGATGCCATGACAGGTCAGGACGCTGCCAACACGGCCAAGGCATTCAACGATGCCCTGCCGCTGACGGGTGTGGTTCTTACCAAGACCGATGGCGATGCCCGCGGCGGTGCCGCACTGTCCGTGCGTCATATCACCGGCAAACCCATCAAGTTCCTGGGTGTGGGGGAGAAGTCCGACGCTCTTGAGCCGTTCCATCCGGATCGGGTGGCATCGCGGATTCTGGGCATGGGGGATGTGCTCTCCCTTATCGAAGAAGCCGAACGCAAGATTGATCAGAAAAAAGCCCAGAAGCTGACAAAGAAGATCAAGAAGGGTAAGAGCTTTGACCTGGAAGATTTCCGCGATCAGCTGCAGCAGATGAAAAACATGGGTGGCATCGGCGGACTGATGGACAAGCTGCCGGGCATGGGCCAGATGGCACAGATGGCCCAGCAACAGGTGAACGACAAGTCCATGGGGCAGATGGAGGCCATTATCTGTTCCATGACCCCCAAGGAGCGCCGTTATCCGGATGTGATCAACAATTCCCGCAAACGCCGCATTGCCACCGGCTCAGGTACCCAGATCCAGGACGTCAACCGGCTGCTGAAGCAACACAAGCAAATGCAGAAAATGATGAAGAAATTCGGCAAGAAAGGCGGAATGGCTAACATGATGCGGGGTCTTGGCGGTATGATGCCGCCGGGCGCGGGAGGAGGCGGAATGCCCCCTCGGGGACGTATGTAGAAACCGGGATGTATTCCCTGTTTTCTTTGGCGTTCATTTAGCATAGAATAGCGCCCCTTTCGAGTATGGGTCTTCGCGCCAGCCTTGGTTTGGCGGGTGTGAATCGTACAAAGTTCGTACAACAGAACAGGATATTGGTCGAAATGGTAATAATCCGTTTGGCTCGTGGTGGCTCCAAGAAGCGCCCGTTCTACCATCTGACAGTGACAGACAGCCGCAAATCCCGCGACGGTCGTTTTATCGAGCGCGTTGGCTTCTTTAACCCGGTCGCTCGCGGTCAGGAAGAGCGTCTGCGTATTGATCGCGATCGCATTGATCATTGGCTGGGCCAGGGCGCTCAGACCAGCGAGCGCGTCGCCCAGTTGCTGAAAGGCGCTGCGGCACAGTAACAGAG
>JAWWAM010000009.1:0-20393 GCA_033721715.1 Marinobacter sp. | reverse complement strand
TGTCTTCGGTGAATACGCAGCCACGGGTCAGGAACTCGTGGTCCGCTACGAGTGAATCCAGGGATTCCTGGAATGTCTCGGCAACGGTCGGGATGTTCAGGGCTTCTTCCTTCGGCAGATCGTACAGATCCTTGTCCATGGCATCGCCAGGGTGGATCTTGTTCTGGATGCCGTCGAGGCCCGCCATCATCAGCGCTGCGAATGCCAGGTACGGGTTGGCAGAAGCGTCTGGGAAGCGAACTTCGATGCGACGGCCCTTCGGGCTGTTGACGTACGGGATACGGATGGAGGCAGAGCGGTTGCGGGCAGAGTAGGCCAGCATCACCGGTGCTTCAAAGCCCGGAACCAGACGCTTGTAGCTGTTAGTGGAGGCGTTGGTGAAGGCGTTGATGGCCTTGGCGTGCTTGATGACACCGCCGATGTAGTAAATAGCCATCTCGCTCAGGCCGGCATAGCCGTCGCCAGCAAACAGGTTCTTGCCGTCCTTGTTGAGGGACATGTGAACGTGCATGCCGGAACCGTTGTCACCAACAACCGGCTTGGGCATGAATGTAGCTGTCTTGCCGTAGGCGTGGGCAACGTTGTGCACACAGTACTTCAGGATCTGAACTTCGTCAGCCTTGCGGGTCAGGGTATTGGCGCCAACACCGATTTCGCACTGGCCGGCAGTGCCCACTTCGTGGTGGTGTACTTCAATTTCCAGACCCATGGATTCCATGGCCGCACACATGGCGCCACGCAGGTCGTGCAGGCTGTCCACTGGCGGAACCGGGAAGTAACCACCCTTCACACCCGGACGGTGACCGATGTTGTTACGGTCAAAGTCTTCGCCGGACACCCAGGCTGCTTCTTCTGAGTACAGTTCGTACATCGCGCCCTGCATGTCGATTTTCCACTTGGCAGAGTCGAACACGAAGAATTCCGGCTCCGGGCCGAACAGTGCGCCGTCGGCGATGCCGGTGGACTTCAGATACTCTTCTGCACGCTTGGCAACTGAGCGCGGATCCCGCTCATAACCCTGCATGGTGGAGGGCTCCACGATGTCACAAGTGATGTTGACGGTGGTCTCTTCCGTGAACGGATCCAGAACAGAGGTTTCGTCTACCGGCATCAGGATCATGTCGGATTCGTTGATGCCCTTCCAACCGGAGATAGAGGAGCCGTCGAACATTTTGCCGTCGGCAAAGAAATCCTCGTCAACCTCGGTTGCGGGCAGCGTTACGTGCTGCTCTTTACCGCGGCTGTCAGTGAATCGCATGTCGACCCATTTGACTTCGTGTTCTTTGATCAGATCAATCGTCTTGGACATTGTGCAAGCTCCGTCAGTTATCCCGCAAGGCGGGAGATTTCTGTGTGCGTTGTTGCCGGATCGTTCAGCGGTGCTGACTCCCGATCTTTCTTTCAGGTGGGGGCAGCTTATCAAAAGCTGCTCCGACTTACCTGTAAATTCGGCTGACAGGACTGAAGCAATAGCCTTGCCAGTTTTATATGCATGCTCCACAACTGCGCAATCGCGCGGTTTCCGGGCTGTTTTGGAGCGGCGCTCGGGGAGAAGCGGGCTGTGGCGCCCTGGGATGGTGCGTTAAAGTGGTGCGACACCGGGAATATTGCATCAAAATGGTGCATTGGGGCGAGTGCTTCAGTAGGCGTTTTTCTTCATATAAACAGAGAAGACTTTACTATATACTGCGCGCCACTTCATTTTCGTCCCGCTGAACACCTCTCAGGTCATTTCAGTGCATGCTGCAGGATTATAGTTGTGATTGATAAACTTCGTAATATCGCCATTATCGCCCACGTCGATCATGGCAAGACCACCCTGGTGGACCAGTTGTTGCGCCAATCCGGTACGCTGGATCGCAAAGAGCTCGAGAGCGAGCGTGTCATGGATTCCAATGACCAGGAAAAGGAACGCGGCATTACCATCCTGGCCAAGAATACCGCCCTGAAATGGCACGACTACGACATCAATATCGTCGACACACCGGGCCACGCCGACTTCGGTGGTGAAGTCGAGCGGGTAATGAGCATGGTGGACTGCGTGCTGTTGGTGGTTGATTCCATTGACGGCCCGATGCCGCAGACCCGTTTCGTTACCCAGAAGGCCTTTGATGCCGGCCTGCATCCGATCGTGGTTGTGAACAAGATCGACCGTCCGGGTGCGCGCCCGGATTGGGTTGTTGATCAGGTGTTTGATCTGTTCGATAACCTGGGTGCCAGCGACGAGCAACTGGATTTTCCCATCGTTTTTGCCAGTGCCCTTAACGGCATCGCCGGCATGGATCACGAGAAGCTGGACGACAACATGGATGCGGTTTTCCAGGCCATTGTCGACCACGTACCCGCGCCGCAAGTCGATCGCGATGGTCCGTTCCAGATGCAGATTTCCCAGCTCGACTACAACAGCTTCCTCGGTGTTATCGGGATTGGCCGCATCAGGCGTGGCAAGGTCAAAACCAACTCCCCCGTGACGGCTATCGGTGCCGATGGCAAGAAGCGTCAGGGCCGGATCCTCAAAATCATGGGCCATTCCGGTCTGCAGCGTGTTGAAGTCGACGAAGCGCAGGCAGGTGATATTATCTGTGTCAGCGGCATGGATGAGCTGTACATCTCGGATACCCTGTGCGATCAGTCCGCCGTTGAAGCCCTGCCACCGCTGACGGTTGACGAGCCAACGGTTTCCATGACTTTCCAGGTCAACGACTCGCCGTTCTGTGGTAAGGAAGGCAAGTTCGTCACCAGTCGCAACATCAAGGAGCGCCTGGAGAAGGAGCTGCTGCACAACGTGGCTTTGCGTGTTGAAGAGGGTGAATCCGCTGACAAGTTCAAGGTCTCTGGTCGTGGCGAGCTGCACCTGTCGGTGCTGATCGAGAACATGCGCCGGGAGAACTTCGAGCTCGCCGTGGGCCGCCCGGAAGTGGTTATCCGTGAGATTGACGGCGTAAAGCAGGAGCCCTACGAGAACGTCATCATCGATATTGAAGAACAGCACCAGGGCGCCCTGATGGACCAGATGGGTCTGCGCAAAGGCGAGCTGACCAATATGGTGCCGGACGGCAAGGGGCGGATGCGCCTTGAGTATACGATTCCGGCGCGTGGCCTTATCGGCTTCCGCAACTCCTTCCTGACCATGACCTCCGGTTCGGGTATCCTGACGTCGACCTTCAGCCATTACGGCCCGATCAAGAGCGGTGATATGACCAGCCGCCAGAACGGTGTGCTTGTTTCGATGGCTACCGGTGCGGCGCTGACCTACTCGCTGGAAACCCTGCAGAGCCGCGGCAAGCTGTTCCTGGATCCGGGGCAGGAAATCTATGAAGGCCAGTTGTGTGGTATTCACAGCCGTGACAACGACCTGGTAGTTAACCCGACCAAGGGTAAAAAGCTGGACAACATGCGTGCCTCTGGTAAGGATGAAGTCATCGCTCTCGTGCCGCCCATCAAGTTTACCCTTGAGCAGGCGCTGGAGTTTATTGATGAAGACGAATTGGTGGAGGTGACGCCAAAGTCCATTCGCCTGCGGAAGAAGCTGCTTACCGAAAACGAGCGCAAGCGCGCCCACAAGAAGTAATCGCAGTGCGGTAACTATAAAAGGGGCAGATCACATCTGCCCCTTTTTCGTTCACTTCAGCTAAACTCCGGTTACATCCTTTTTCCGGAGCGCTATATGCTCACCCTCTATCCCGACATCAAGCCCAACGCCCGGCATCGTCTTGCGGTGGACCCTCCCCATGAGCTTTATGTGGAGGAAAGTGGCAACCCGGATGGCATTCCGGTACTTGTCGTTCATGGCGGGCCCGGCGGTGGGTGTGAGGACTATTACCGTCGGTTTTTTGATGCTGAGCGTTACCGCATTATCCTGATGGACCAGCGTGGCGCCGGCCGTTCCACCCCGCTGGCGGAATTCGATGGCAACACCACGCAAAAGCTGGTGGAAGACATGGAAGCGGTCCGTTCGTTTCTTGGTATCAGCCAATGGATTCTGTTTGGGGGAAGCTGGGGGTCCACCCTGAGCCTGGTCTACGCCCAGTCCCACCCGGACCGGGTGCTCGGGCTGGTATTGCGGGGCATCTTCCTGTGTCGCCCCAGGGATATTCACTGGTTTTACCAGGAGGGCGCCAGCCGGGTCTTTCCCGACTACTGGAAAGATTTCCTCGCGCCCATCCCGGAGAACGAGCGGGATAATCTCGTATCCGCCTACTATCGCCGGTTGACCAGCACCAACGAGCTTGAGCAGATACAGGCGGCAAAGGCCTGGTCCATCTGGGAGGGGCGGTGCGCTACCCTGCATCCGAATCCGCGGGTGGTAGAGCACTTCGGCCATCCCCACGTGGCGATCGCGCTGGCCCGGATTGAGTGCCACTATTTTATGAATAACGCGTTTCTTGAGGATAACCAGATCGTACGTGATGCAGGTATGCTTAGGGATATTCCCGGAATCATTGTGCATGGGCGTTACGACATGGTTTGCCCCCTGGATAATGCCCTCGCCCTGAGTGAGGCCTGGCCCGAGGCAGACCTGAGAATTATCCGCGATGCCGGCCACTCAGCCTCTGAGCCGGCCATTGTTGATGCGCTGATGCGGGGCATTGATGAGGTAGTGGCACGGCTTGACGGGTACCCCGAATAGGCACCTCTTCGCATAACCTGCAAATACCTCCTAAGAGGGGTTGCGGCGGCCCTGTGGCGTGGATAAACTCCGGCAGAACTTTTAAGTCCTTCCGCAGGGAGCTCCATGAAAGGGCTGATACAGCGAGTCACTCACGCCAGCGTATCCGTTAACAAGCAGACTATCTCCTCCATCAACACTGGTCTTCTGCTGTTGCTGGGTGTGGAGAAGAATGACACGTCGGAAACCGCCGCAAAACTCTGCCGCAAAGTGATCAATTACCGGGTCTTTCCCGATGATCAGGGGCGCATGAACCGCAGCCTTCTAGACGAAGGGGGCTCTCTCCTTGTCGTTCCGCAGTTTACCCTCGCTGCCGATACTCGGTCGGGCACACGCCCGGGTTTTTCCGTTGCTGCGTCACCGGACCATGCCGAAGCATTGTTCCATGAGTTCCTTCTCGTGTCCGAGCAGCATCTGGGAAGTGCGGCTGTCGGGTGTGGCCAGTTTGGCGCTGACATGAAGGTAGCGCTGGAAAATGACGGGCCGGTCACTTTTCTGCTTGAGGTTGGGAGCGAACCGGCATGAATGTAGGTACTTGCACTGATCTGGCGCAACGGGCTGGCCGCTGGTCTTCTCTGGTGCAGTGTGTTCCCCGTGGAGTTGTGCGAGTGCTGGTTCTGGTGTGATTTTTAAATCCTAAGATATTGAAAAATAAACGGTTTTTTGATGATGGCACTGGATTTGAAGATCATTAGCGGACTCCGGCGCAAGCTATTTTTGCAAGCATGGATATTTGCTCTTTTTAACCCACGCGAGCCTGAAAGATCCAATTAAAAATTTGCAAAAAAGAATTGATTGTATTAAAACAGGTTCATCACTCATGGCTTTAAGAAAAAGCTGTAAGTGTTTGACATAAAAAGGCCCTGCTTGGCCTTGGTAATAAAAAAGAAAAACGAATTGTTATGGCCTTGTCACAAAATTGACATGGTCAATACACAGAATAGGGCTCAACCAGCCCGACTGGTGAAGTCTGACAGAGCGGGAATTGAACCCGACGCTAAAACCTGAGTTAACTCAAAAAGGAAGACGCAACATGAAAAAAACGCTCATCGCTACCGCTGTTGCTGCGGCAACTCTTTCCACAGGCGTTCTGGCCCAGGCCGGTGCAGAATCTGCCGACGCCCGTGCTGACGTTCTGGCAGAGCGCATGGATTCAATGCCGACTGTTTACGGTAACATTCAGTATGCTATCGCTCACGACAACTTTGACGGCGGCCCCTCTTCCGTTGAACACTTCGATAACGGCACCACGCTGGGTGTAACCCACGATCACGAAGTAGCCCCCGGCATCACTGGTTTCTTCAAGGTAGAGCTTGAGGGTATTGATGCAGACGACAAAGGCCGCAGCGCAGGCATCGACGGGTTAGATGAAGCCTACATCGGTGTAAAGGGTGACAGCTTCGGCCAGATCTGGGTTGGTTCTGATGACTCCACGTATGAGCGGGCCGTCGATGAAATTGCCCAGTACTATGAAGTGGCCCTGATTAATCAGGGTCCTGACTACACTACTGGCGAAGGCGACCTGATCCAGTACATGTCACCGTCTTTCGGTGGTCTGAGCCTTTGGGCAGCTGTTCAGGTGAACGGTGACGGTGTTGTTAACGATGATGATTTCAAGGGCGGTGACGAGAAGTCCTATCCTTACCAACTGGCAGCTCTGTATGAAATGGACGCGCTGGAACTGGCTCTCGCTATGGATTCCAACGACACCAGCGATGGCAACAATGAAAACACCTATGGTCTGCGCGCCAGCTACGATGCTGGCAACCTGCGTCTGACCGGTGAATTCCACACCCGCAAGGACAGCTCTGATACCTTTGGTATCATTGGTTATTACTCGCTGGGCGCCAACCAGTTCGCCCTATCTTACGAGCTGACGCAGTTTGACGATGAATACAGTGGCAGCAACGCTGCACAACTGGCAGATAATGATTCCGACACCATTACTCTGCAGGCGCTGCACAATATCTCTGACCACATGTACGTCTACTTTGAAGGCTACCTGGGTGGCGGCGATGACGTTTGGGTGTACGAGGATGAGCAGGGTAACTCTGCCTTCTCTGACGAGCGCTCCATCGCTTCTGTCGGCGCTGTTTACTACTTCTGATCAGCTAACCAGCTAGTCAAAACGTAGTCGAAAAACCGGTAGCCTTCGGGCTGCCGGTTTTTTTATGTATGCTGATATCAAATTCCGCCTACCAGGAGTGGCAATGGCCCAGGAACTCGAAATCAAGCTCAGTGTGGCGCAGTCTGATCTCGATCACGCACTCGCCTGGCTATTGAACCAGCCAAATACCTGTGAGTCAGACACTCTCCAACTGGGCAATACCTATTACGACACGCCCGGGGGCGACCTCAACCGACAGAAAATAGCCTTGCGGATCCGCAAAATGGGGGACAAGTACATCCAGACCCTGAAAACCCGGGGCGAGTTTGTGGATGGCGCCCATCGCCGGCAGGAGTGGGAATGGCCGCTGATCGGTACGAAGCTCAAATTAGGGCTGATTGCGGACACGCCGGTGGGGCAAAGCGTAAACCTTGCGGCCCTGCAACCCGTCTTCGAAACCAATTTTGAGCGCCGGGTGGTAATGATTGAGCAGGGCGAAACCCTGATTGAGGTAGCCATCGATTCCGGCGAGATTGTGGCCGCGGGCCATTCACGCCCCCTTAACGAGATTGAGTTTGAACTCAAGACGGGAGAACCATCGGCCTTACTCAAATGGGCGAGAAGGCTGGCGGACGAAGTACCTGTGTTTCTTAACCTGGTCAGCAAGGCCGAGCAGGGTTATTACCAGGCAGGGCTTTATCGACCGGTGGTGGGGGCGGACACGCATTCAGAGCTCACAGTGAACGATTTCCTGTTTCTGTTAAGTGCGTCCTGGCTAACCAGCCAGCCGATACCTGTCGACAAAGATGAGCTTGGTGCGATCAGCGGGCTGGCAAGTGCGCGCGGCGTTGAAACCCTGTATCAGCAAGTGATCCGGTCTCTCGCCGAGGGAGCGACTGTCAACGATCTCGCTGCTGACAAGGCGCTCGGGCAGCTTCAGCTGGCCATTGCCGCAGGCTAGTGCAACGCGCGTAGCGGTTTACTTGTCTGCAGCCTTCGCCGTTATGGCTTCCTCTTCTGCGGCCTGATCCTGCAAATCGTGCCATTTTTTGATGAATTCGCGGTAGCGGGCCAGAGCCTCTTCAACCACCCCTACATCAGGCGTTTCACTGGACTTCACCAGCACGATCAGCCCCTTGCCTTCGACCTCCTGTTCTGTCGGCGGGTGGCAGACCACGTCGTTGTTATCGTCGATATAGGCCAGCGCGGTGCCGATGCCATGGCGGATAAGCGCGCTGACAATGTCTGCCCAGGTCAGGTCATCCAGTTTGATTTCGTAGCGGTGGGGATGGTCGTTCTGGTAGTTGAACAGATCTTCCAGCACTTTTTCAGATCCGGGGGCCACCACTGAACGGACCATGATTTCAGGGTAGGTCCGGACCGGACGGATTACGGTACGTACCCCAGTGGCGGTGAAGCGCGAGCGGTTTTCATCCCGGACACACTCAGCGGTGATTTTTTGCCCGAGGTTGGATTCGCTCAGGCGGTGGACGATGTCAAACGTCAGGCTGTCAGAGGACGGGTCAGACTCGTCGGCGGCCAGTACAATGATGTGTCGGGCGCTGCCGGCATGTACTGCCTTCAGAGCCTCAGGATCGCTCCCGGAACCATGGAAATGCACGAGGCCATGGTCCGCCAGCTCCGGGGGCAGTCCGTGGGGAAAATGACGCGTCAGTATCATGATAGGGACGGTTTCGTAGCCCGGCACAGAGCGCATCTGTGAGGCAAAGCGTGAAAAATACTGCTCGCCGCCGGTTTGTGGCGTGTTGATGATAATAATGTGGTCTTTCATGGCGTATATCCAGCGTCCGGTTAGGATGCGTTCCCGGCGGTAGAACCGGTACTCGATGTAATCACTCACAATCAGTGTTAACAGGGTGATTGCACCAACGAACATCATAAGAATGGTGCTGACCCTGCCAATATAGGTTTCCGGGGCAAAGTCGCCGTAACCCACGGTCACCAGCGTGGTCATGGTCATCCAGGTGGATTCGAACAGCGTGAGATCTTCCGCTGTCCAGATAATCAGTACCTGGGCGATCAGTAGTCCTGCAAGAATGGTGAAGAGCCGTTTGATGCGGGAGCGGATAATCCCGGACATGGGCAGGTGGGAGAGCTGGTGTTCCGGGTTCAGCGGCCGGCGATTCCTCTGCATCAGTATCCTTGCAACGGTTCAGTCGGGAGAGAGTTCGTTATACAGTACGGGAAATATAACAGACACACAGGGGTTTGCATTATGTCCGAGCCTTGGCGCTCACTACCAGAGGTGTTGGCAAAGGATGTGGCTGCTGCCTGGCCTTCGGTGTTTCCGGAGGGCGTACCAGAGTTTCTGCAAGCTTCTGGTGGTGTTTCCGATGAAGATGTTGCCCAGGCCATTGCCCGTAGCCTGTTTCTGCGGCAAACCCTGGAGCGTCGCCCGGAGCAGGTGGCGTCTCTGTGTTCGTCGCGGCCGCTGACAGAGCCTACCACCAATGATTATCTGCGCCAGCGTTGGCAGGAATTTCTGTCTGAAGTAACGGATGAAAGCAGCCTCCACACGGCCCTGAGGCGTTTCCGCATGGAGGTCCAGTTCCGCATTATCTGGCGGGACCTGATGCGCTGGGCAGACATGGCCGAAACCATCGCTGCCACCAGTGATTTTGCTGACACCTGCATTCAGGGTGCGCTGGACTGGCTGTATGACGACACCTGCGAGCAGTCAGGGACTCCCTGGGGCATAAACCCCGCGACCGGGAAGGACGGCCCGCAACCATTGGTTGTCCTGGGTATGGGCAAGCTGGGGGGGCATGAACTGAATGTATCCTCTGATATCGATCTGATTTTTGCGTTTCCGGGTAAGGGCGAGACCCGGGGCGGACGCCGGTCTATCGATAACCAGCAATTTTTTATCCGCCTGGGGCAACGGCTGATCCAGGCTCTGGACCAGATCACTGCCGATGGTTTTGTGTTCCGTGTGGACATGCGCCTGCGGCCCTATGGGCAAAGCGGGGCGCTGGCCCTGAGCTTCGCCGCCCTGGAAACCTATTACCAGGACCAGGGCCGGGACTGGGAGCGCTATGCCATGGTGAAGGCCCGGGTGGTAGCCGGTGATCAGGAGGCGGGGCAAATTCTGATGGACAGCCTCAAACCCTTTGTTTACCGCAAGTATATTGATTTCAGCGCGTTTGAGTCCTTGCGCAGCATGAAATCCATGATCAGCCGGGAAGTGCGCCGGAAGGGTCTGGAAAACAACATCAAGCTCGGCAATGGCGGTATTCGTGAGATCGAGTTTGTGGTCCAGGCCTTTCAGCTTATAAGGGGCGGCCGCGACAGGGAACTTCAGCAACGCGAATTGTTGGTGATTCTCAAAGAACTGGAAGAGCTGGAATTGCTGCCATCCCCCGTGGTGAAAGAACTCAAGGCCGCGTACATTTTTCTCCGCAATCTGGAACATGCTCTCCAGGGTATGGAAGACAAACAGACCCAGCTGTTACCGGATAACGACCTGGCCCGGGCCCGTGTAGCGCTGATCATGGGGTTTGATGACTGGGCGGCCTGTGCTGCGGAACTGGAAAAGCACCGCGAAAGGGTGGCGACGCACTTCGCGGACATCATTGCCATTGAAGACGAGGAGCACGAAACCGCAGCGCTGGATGAAGGCTGGCAGGAGCTCTGGCTGGGTGAGATGGATGAGGAAGCGGCAACGGCGTGGCTCCGCGAGCACGAGTTCGAGGACCCGGAAGGCAGCTATTCCGCCCTGAGCGACCTGCGCGAAACCCGCACCCTGCAAACATTGCAGACCCAGGGACGGCACAGGCTCAACAAGTTCATGCCGGTGTTGCTGGAAGCGCTCACTCACGTGGACGGCCCCTCCCAGACTCTGGTCCGGGTTCTGCAGCTTGTGGAAGCCATCCTGCGCAGAACCGCCTACATGGTGCTGCTGATGGAGAACCCGGGGGCCCGAACTCAACTGGTTCGCTTGTGTAGCGAAAGCCCCTGGATTGCCAGCCAACTGGCTGAAACTCCTTTGCTGCTGGATGAGCTCCTGAACGCCGAGAGCCTGTACAGCCCGCCGGCGAAAACAGAACTCCAGGACGACCTGCGCCAGCAAATGCTTCGGATTCCCTTCGAGGATCTCGAGGAGCAGATGGAAACCCTGCGGCACTTCAAGAAGGCGCACATCCTGCGGGTTGCTGCCTCGGAGATTCGGGAAACCCTGCCGCTGATGAAAGTCAGCGACTACCTGACGTGGATCGCGGAAGTGGTTCTGGATCATGTGGTGGACGTGGCCTTTGCCAACCTGGTCAGCCGCCACGGTTACCCCCGGCGCAAGGATGGCTCCGCCTGCGATACTGACTTCGCCATCATCGGTTACGGCAAGCTGGGTGGGATCGAACTGGGTTATACGTCGGACCTGGATCTGGTGTTTATCCATGACGCTGACCCGGAGCAATCAACGGATGGCGACAAGCCCATCGACAACGCGGTGTTCTATACCCGGTTGGGCCAGCGAATCGTACATATCCTCAATACCCAGACGCCTTCGGGGCAATTGTATGAGGTGGATATGCGCCTGCGTCCCTCTGGAAATTCGGGGCTGCTGGTCAGCACCTTGACCGCTTTCGAGAAATACCAGCGTAACGATGCGTGGACCTGGGAGCATCAGGCCCTCGCCCGTGCTCGTGGCGTTGCTGGTTGCAAGGCGACCCTGGAGTCCTTTGAAAAGCTGCGGAGCGACATCCTGTGCCAGCAGCGGGACCGGGACAAACTGAGGGAAGAGGTCGTGAACATGCGCGAGAAAATGCGTGCATCGCTAGGTACACCTCAGATTGAGGGCAAGACCCCGGAGGTTTTCCACACGAAGCACGATTTCGGGGGCATCATCGATATCGAGTTCATGGTGCAGTACCTGATGCTGGCCTGGTGCTCGGAATATCCGGAATTGACCCAGTGGTCCGATAATATCCGCCAGATGGAAGAGCTGGGCCGGGCCGGTATTTTACCGGTTGAGGACACGGAAAAGCTGAGAGAGGTATATATCACCCTGCGTTCTACCATTCACCGGCGGGCGCTGCAGAACCTGAACAGTCAGGTGGCGGGGGATGCGTTTCCCGAGGAACGTGACTACATCCAGAGTATGTGGAATCAGGTAATGCTGGGGTGATGCCGGGAAGATATAAGAGTCATTAGGCCTCTTCGTCAGGCCGGGATTTCCTGCTAGAATGCCGGTTTCCCGAAAAGAGCGCTTTAGGAGCAGAAACAATGTCGATGGCTGATCGCGATGGCTTCATCTGGCTGGATGGTGAAATGGTTCCCTGGCGGGAAGCCAAAACCCACGTGCTGACCCACACACTGCATTACGGCCTGGGCTGCTTCGAGGGTGTGCGTGCCTACAGCACCGAGAAGGGCGCTGCGATTTTCCGCCTGAAAGAGCATACCGATCGCCTATTCCGCTCTGCCCATATCCTGAACATGACCATGCCGTTCAGCAAGGACGAGCTGAATGCTGCCCAGTGCGCAGCGGTTCGGGAGAATAATCTGGATGAGGCTTACTTGCGCCCAATGGTATTTCTGGGCTCAGAAGGCATGGGCCTGCGTGCTGACAACCTGAAGGTGCACGTAATGGTCGCCGCCTGGAGCTGGCCGTCCTACATGTCACCGGAGGCCAAGGAGCTGGGCATCAAGGTTCGTACGTCTTCCTACACCCGGCACCACGTCAACATCACCATGTGTAAGGCGAAGGCCAACGGCAACTACATCAACTCGATGCTGGCGCTGAACGAAGCCATTGCAAGCGGTTGCGAAGAAGCCCTGTTGCTGGATAACGAAGGCTATGTTGCCGAGGGTTCTGGCGAGAACATCTTCATTCTGCGGGATGGTGTTCTGCACACCCCTGAGCTGACGTCATGCCTGGAAGGTATCACCCGCCAGACCATCCTGGATTTCGCGAAAGAATTGAACATTCCGGTAAAAGAGCGCCGCATTACCCGGGACGAAGTCTACATCGCGGACGAGGCGTTCTTTACCGGCACCGCTGCGGAAGTACTGCCGATTCGTGAGCTGGACGGCCGTGTGATCGGTGCCGGCAAACGTGGCCCGCTGACCGAGAAGCTGCAGGGTATGTACTTCGATGCCGTGAAGGGCAAGAGTGCGGCTCATTCACAGTGGCTGACACCGGTAAACGGTTAACCTCGTAATCCATTAACAACACCTGCAGGAAGAGCAAATGGCAGACGTTATCAAAGTGCCGGTCTCCTTCGGCGAAGTGCTGGACAAGATCACCATCCTGGAAATCAAATCCGAACGGATTGCCGACCCGGAGAAGGTGAAAAATGTTCGTCTGGAACTGGACGAACTGAGCGCCACCTGGAACGAGGCCGTTCAGGATCAGGCCGCGATTGCGGACCTGCGCAAGCAGCTGAAAGCCGTTAACGAAGAACTCTGGGAAATCGAAGACGACATCCGCGACCAGGAAGCCGCCCAGGACTTCGGCCCGAAGTTCATCGAGCTGGCCCGGGCCGTCTACGTAACCAACGACAAACGCGCTGCCATCAAAAAAGAAGTCAACCTGGCCCTGGGCTCGCGCTTCGTGGAAGAAAAGTCCTACCAGGACTACACCGCCCGCAAATAATTGCCCGGCAAAGCAACCCGGCGCCGAACTCAGAAGCTCGTCGCCGGGCTCCCTTTCTCTGCCTGAGCCTCAACCCACCGATCCAGCATCCCGGTAACATCTTCCACCGACACCATCTCCATCGCCCCTTCAAACTCAGCCTTGGCCCCCCAGCGAGCCTCATCGACCGTTTTTCCCGTAAACCGCTCCAACGCCTCCGGATAACGATTCACACACCAGTCGAGCGAGTTGTACGGCCCCGAACGGTACGGATTGCTTGCGGCATAAATGCCAAGCACGTCCGTGCCCATCGCACTGGCAATATGTGCTGGCCCGGTATCCGGCGCCACTGCCAGGTCAGCATGGGTCAGCAGCGCAGCCAATTGCTTCAGTGTATCCTTGCCACAGATGTTGTGCGCCTGTTCTTCCATGGTATTTTCAATGGCGGCGCAAAACTCGGCTTCAAAAGGCGCCGGGCTTCCTACCAGAATTACCTTCATGCCATGAACACGAACAGCGTGATCTGCCAATCGGGCATACCGCTCCGCGGGCCAGTTGCGCAGGGTGTGGCTGGCGCAAGGGCTGATCACCAGGTTTTTGCGGTCGTTTGCCAGTTGCTGGCGTGCAAACTCATGATCTTCCGGACTAAGAGGGATGACCCATTTTGGTGCGGCCGGTTTCAGCCCCAGAGGCTCAAGAAAGCTCGCCAGGCAGTCCCGCACATGCTGTTGCGGTGCGGGGGCAATCCGACGGTTAATAAAGAGACTGTGCAGGTCCTTGCTGCGGGCCCTGTCGTAACCAACTTTCACTTTGGCAGGAATCATCGCCGCTGCCAGGTTGGCGCGGAATGCCACCTGCATATGCAGGAGTGCATCAAACTTCCGGGCTTTCAGGGTGTTGCGCAAGTCAGCGTAGCCCTTCCGGCCGGCTTTCTTGTCAAAAATGACAAACTCGACGCCCGGCAGGTCGCCAATCAGTTTGGCTTCAATCTTGCCGATCACCCAGGTGATTTTCACGCCAGGTAACTGCTCCTGAAGGCTCAGGACCACAGGGATGGCATGCGTGACGTCGCCAATGGCAGACAGGCGTAATATGCAGATGGAGTTGATCAAGTTACGGTCCGTTTCCAATCTTTAACTGCTGGATGTGGAGCCGGGCGAGGCTCATTGGTAAACTGTGCGCCATTCTAGCCTACTGGGCTTTTAACGTCTTTACCCGGCCACCCATGGTTTGCCGGGCCGAGGGTACCGATCTTTTGACAGTGACAGCGGGCAATACAGGTTCCGGAAAGTCAGTACTGCTGGTATCGCCGGAGTATGAAGGTGTTACTGACTTCTGGTTTTCTCCGGAGTTTTGGGGGGAGCGTGCTGAGCCTGTTGTCGATGGCGGGCGGGGAAGTGCGTGGTTTGTACAGTCACCGGACGGCCCGTTGGTTTTGAGGCACTATAGGCGAGGTGGTTTCGCAGCCCGTTTCTCCAGGCGTCAATATATCTTCACCGGATACAGCAGAACCCGTTCGTTTTTGGAGTTTAATTTGCTGAGCGTATTGCTTGACAAAGGCTTGCCTGTGCCCAAGCCAGTGGGTGCGCTTGTCAGTCGCCATGGTGCTTTGACCTATGAAGCCGCCATTCTCATCGAGCGGATCACGGATAGTGTACCAATGCCGGAACATGAATCTCTCGAAAGCGAGGATTTGTGGCGGCGCGTTGGCATGACTATCGGCTTGTTTCACCGTGAAGGGCTGGATCATGTGGATATGAACTGCGACAACATCCTGGTGGCTGGAGAGAGAGTATATCTGATTGATTTTGATCGTTGCAGGCTCCATACACAAGCCCGGGAAAGTGCAGGTTGGAAGGGAGACAATCTTCGACGATTGCATCGGTCAGTGAACAAACGTATACAGTCCCTCTCTAACCGGCAGCGAGATAATCTGTGGCAGGTTCTTATGGCGGGTTATTACGAGTCCTGAATGAGGTTTGACACTCACAACATGTGGTTTAGAAAACTTGATGAGCCGATTGATGCTGTTGTTACGTGGGTCGACGGTGAAGATCCCGTGCACGAGAAGAAGCTCGAATCCTATCTAGGGCGGCGCGCGAAAAAACGGCCGAAAGCAGCGGCAAAGACTCGCTATGCGGACAGGGGCGAGCTGGAGTATTGCATCGCATCTTTGATTCACTTCGCTCCGTGGCTCAGACGCATTTACATTGTAACAGACGAGCAGACGCCAGGCTTTTTGGAGACTGTAGATCCTGAGTTGGCTCAGCGTGTGAGCGTGGTAGACCATAAAGTAATCTTTCAGGATTTTCACCGTAATCTGCCGACGTTTAATAGCCTCTCGATCGAGACCATGTTGTGGCGGATACCAGGGTTGGCCGACAACTTCATTTACTTCAACGACGACTGTTTTCTTATCAAAAGCGTTGAGCCAGAGAACTTTTTTAACGATGACGGGGTAGTGCTCCGGGGGACATTCAGGTCGCCGGTCAGGCAGCGGCCAATGAGGAAAATCGCTCGATTGATGGGAAGAGGGCGACCTACTCGGCGTACATTACAATCTGAAGCTGCAGCACTGGCCGGGGTGGCTGATCAGTATCTCGACGTTGATCATATTCCGCATCCAATGCGTGTCAGCACCTTTCGTGATTATTTTGCTGAGCACCCGGAACAGCTGGGCCGCAACTCCTCTTTCCCGCTAAGAGATGTGCGGCAGTTCTGGCCTATCGCGCTCGCCAATCACCTTGAGTTGAAGCATCAAAGTGCGCAGATTTCGTCGTTACCGAAGTCTCTGTATTTGAGTGCCTCCGCGGGGACCTGTGATAAAAAGGCCCTCACAAGCGTGGAAGAAAATCCTGATTGTAAGTTTTTATGTGCGCAAAGCCTGGACAATGTTAGTGATGAGTTTCTGAGTTTCTGGAAAGCCTGGATGGACAAAACAGTTGGTCGTTTAACGAGGGCGCCCACTTGAGCTACCTCGTTTCACACCAATCGACTCATCCTTCGTTGAAAAAGTCCTTCCGCATACAACACTGGATTAGCATCTTCCTGATGTTGTTCCTTACATTTTCCTTGCTCGTGCCATGGATCGCTTTCTACAGGGCGTTTTTGTTCGTGGGGGTGTTACCGCTGGTCTTGTGGGCTTGCGTGCGTCGGGACGCATGCACCGGTATCAGTGATCGCTCGGGCTGGTTGGCGGTCGCACTTATCGGATATGTGGCCGTGGCGACATTCGCTCCTGCAGGATTGCCCGCGGAGGATCAGTATCAGATCGTTCGGTGGGCATTCAGTACCGGCGTTTTTGTGTTGGCTGTTCTTGCAGCAACCCAGAGGTGGCTTCTTCAGCCGCGTCTTTACGCCCGTATTCTGGTTTGTATTGCTATTTTCAGCGGTGTTTTGGCAATTGGGAATTACCTTTGGACGGGGCAGTACCCAGCTCGATTCAGCGGATTTGGTTTTCTTAGCCATCCCATATTGGGGCCTGCTTCATTGATGAGTTTGTGGGGTATTGGCATGGTCATGTATCGGGTGAACGAGCACCGGACTCGATTTGACTATGCAATCATAGGTATGTCGCTACTAGTTGTGCTTATTGTTGTGATTCTTTCGCAAAGTCGCGGGCCGTTGGTGGCGTTTTTGGTCTTTCTGTTTGCGTTCTCTCTTTCCGCACAGCTTGTGAGCGGAAAGGCAAAGCGTTGGCGTTATTTGTGGTGGCTGCTCGGTGGGGTGCTGTTCTTCGTTGTACTCTTCACTTTGTTCTTTGATGATCTATTAGCCAGAATGACGGCAAGAGGTTTGTCATACAGACCGCTGATATGGCTTGCCGTGCTTCAGAAACCACCCGAGATGATTTGGCTCGGAGCGGGCATGGCGTCAGACTTTACAAGCTCTGAAGCAGGTAGGTTGCTGTATGAGCAAGCGGGCATAAAAATCAAGCACCCCCACAACTTGATCCTGGGAGCCTTCCACTACTCAGGTATAATCGGCGCGTGCCTGCTATTGTCACTTATGACCTGGGTAGTGCTGAGAATTCTTCGCCTATCTGGTCAGTACAGCCGTCGATTAAGGCCATTTGCTTTGGGTCTTTTTGTACTGATCTTATTGTTGAATATGACCGATGGGCATCGGGTCGTCGCCCCACCAAGTCCTGACTGGCTGTTTTTTTGGCTTCCGTTTACCTTTCTTGTCGGTCTGATCAGATATTTCGAGAGCAAAGAGATCTGAGTTGATGTATTAGCACCGGATTTCGCTCCATTACACAAGGTGTGGTATGCCTGATTCTTTTTACTACCGTAGCTACCGTGTGCTTACCTATATGGACGCCAATACAAGTCGGCGTCTCCTCGAAGCGGTTGTGGATGGTACAGTCATACAGAAACATGTTTTTCGCGATAACTGGAGGACCTTGAGTGCGAAGCTGGATTTTGAGGGCAGGTCGTTACTCCTTAAAGTTCCTCGCGCCCGCAATACACGCAGTTGGGAGCGGTTTCTAACGCGCTTCAGGGGAAGTGATGCGTTTCGCACGTTCTTTCATCTTGAAACGATGGCCTCAATGGGATTTCGTGCACCCCAGCCGGTTTTGGCAGCCGAGCTTCGATTTAAAGGCGTCGTCGTGGACTCCTTTGTATGCTATGGATTTGTCGAAGGCAGACCGGCAGGTTTAGGCGACGCCGATAAGGTTTTAGACGCGTTAAGAGCACTTCACCAACGGGGCTATATTCGCAGTGATGCGCAGCTGGCTAACTTCCTGATAGAACAAAACTCTGTAGTTTTCATTGATTTTCGATTGAAAAAACCTCGCTTTTTGCCGAAATTGCAAAAGGCCAGAGAGGTAGACCGTTTTCTGCGGAGCTGTCCTGAGGGGCGATACCTCCTTTCGCCTAAAGAGGCTTCTTCGGGATGGCTATGGCTGGCATCTCGCCTGGAGGACGTCAGTTTCGGCTTGAGAAATTTGAAGCGACGAATAAGGGCGCGAAGGAAAGCGGAGCGTCGAGCGCGTTCGCAACGTTAAAGTGGCACCCTAACTTCAAAGTGATGGAATCTATGAAAAAAGCCGTGCTTTTTTGTCCTTCCCGCGTCTGGGGTGGAATCGAAAAGAACGTTCATCTCAGGGCCCGGTTTTTAGGGGCCTCGAATGTTCAGGTTTATGTGATTCTATTAGAGGGTTATTTTGCCGAACGTTTTGCCAATATGGAGAACGTCGAGACGATAGAGGTCAAGTCTCGAGGTGGGGATTTAAATCTGTTTGTGGTGGCGAATTATGTAAGGATTTTAAAGAAAATAAGGCCAGATGTGGTTTTTTCAGCTCTGAAAAAAGATTGGTGGCTCGTCTCATTGGCTTCACGGCTCGCAGGTGTTAACCGGATAGTACTTTATCTGGGTATTGCGCGGAGAGTAAAAAGTCCGATCAAATATTTTGCCATTTTCAGACTAATGAAATCCATTTTAATGGTGAACAGTGACTCCCTGAAAAACGAGATGTTGAAGTACCCCAATTTCTTTAATGAACGCAATGTGATCAGGGTGTACAACGGGTTTAACCTGCCTCCTTCCGAGGGGGGGCAGCAGGATTTCAGAGCGTTGCTGGATCTCCCCCCGGAAACGGTAATAGTGGGCTGCGCTGGCCGTTTCAGTCCCCAGAAGGGATTCGATTTGCTGCCTGATATCCTCTCACACCTGCCGGACAACATACATATTGTCCACGCGGGCGAGGGCGAGTTCGAGGAGGAGATTAAAGCGGGAATCCAAGGGCGGCCGGAGTCCCGAAGAATTCATTTTCTTGGCTATCAGCGCGATATGCAGGCGTTCTTCAAGGGAATTGATCTTTTCCTTCTATGCTCCAGAAATGAAGGGATGGCGAATGTGTTGAATGAGGCAATGAGTTATGGCAAGCCGGTAGTGTCCACCCGTGTTCCCGGAAGTGAGGAGTTACTGGCCTACGGTAAATATGGGGTGCTGGTTGCTGTAGATGATGTGGAATCGATGGCTAACGGAATTCGCGCTATTAGTGAGGGAAAAACGGTGTTCTCTCCCGCCGCGCTTCGTCAGTGGATTGGTGACGAATTCAGTCTGCAGCGAATGATTCGTGAGACAAACCGGCTGTTTTTTGAAGCTGAGTTGCGGTGAGTGTAGCGAGGCGGAAGCACAGGTTTACACATTTTTCCCAGAATTAAGGATGTTGTTTGGCGATCAAGTATAAGCTTCGGGCGTTTTGGATAGATGCTTTCAACTGGTTAAGGTTTGGTCCCCGCGCTCCACGCTATGCTGAGCGTATCTGGGTTAATCCGGCTCACTGTAGCCGTTACATAGAGGCTGCGGATCTCGCGGATTATTTCGGGTCCAGGGTTCGGCAGATGTCAGGGAAGGTGGTCTCTGACTGGCCCGTCTCGCTGGAACAACCTTTTGAGAATCACCCGAAACTGACTTATTGCTGGTCGCGTTGGCGAGATGGCAAGAGCTGGAATGATGCTGGTGCTATCGATTTCATGTTGGGACGAATTGCTGTGTCGCCAACTGGCGTCACTGATCAGTGTCGCACACCTGATGATGTGCAGCGGCGCTTTGAAAATCTGGACAAAATTTGGGCGGATGTCCGAAGCAGAGGGGCCTTGCCGTCACGTGGGGAGCTGGTTCCCGGTAACTTTCGTGAAGTTGGGGGGGTTCTGATGCACATTGGTCCGGGCGGAGAACCGATCTTTTCTGGTGCCGGTTGTCACCGGTTTGCCATGGCATTGATGCTGGATAAGCCCTTCCCGGCACAGATTGGTATTGTCCACGTTTCAGCTTTGGATGCCTTGTCGGGGTTGCGTTCGTGGTCTTAGGGCTGTGACAGGAATGCCTCGACGATTATCTTGGAGCCGAAGGCTTCAAGCCATTCGGGCTTCACTTCAACAGGCAGCATCGCAGCGACAGACTCAAGCCCGCGGGCCAGCCCCTCAGCCGTACGCGGGGTTAGATACTTTTCCAGATCCCCACGAAAAACGTCCCTGACGCCACCGCGGCTATCGACCGACAGGATGGGTGTGCCA
>JAWWAM010000008.1:0-20408 GCA_033721715.1 Marinobacter sp. | reverse complement strand
GCGGGACTTCAAACGCCAGTTTTCCCAGGCTTCGTAGCCGAGTACAACCAGTGGCACTACTTCCAGGGCGCTGAAGGTAGCACCCACTGCCATCACCGGTGTGGTGGTGCCGGAGAAGTACAAGTGGTGGAAGGTTCCCGGCACACCACCGAGCATGAACAGGCTAGCAGAGGCCAGGCTGGCGGACGTCGCCACGGTGCGGGATACCAGGCCCATGCTGCAGAAGATAAATGCCAGGGCTGCGGTGGCGAACACTTCGAAGAAGCCTTCTACCCACAGGTGGACAATCCACCAGCGCCAGTACTCCATGATGGAGATGTGAGTACGCTCACCATAGAAGAAGCCGGCACCATAGAACAGGCCGATCGCAACCACCGAGGCAGTCAGCAGGGCCAGCAGGTTCTTGTCGCCGGGCTGGCGCAGGGCGGGAACAATGCCGCGTAGCATCAGCACCAGCCAGAAGACGATGCCGAGGAACTTGCCAATCTGCCAGAGACGGCCAAGGTCGACATATTCGTAACCCTGATGGCCCAGCATGAAGCTAAGGTTGGCTGGCATGATCTGGTTGATGGCAAGGAAGTTGCCGATGAACGAACCGCCAACCACAGCTACCAGGGCCCAGAACAGTACGTCAACACCCAGCTTCTGGAATTTCGGGTCCTTACCGCCATTGATGATCGGGGCGAGGAACAGGCCGGCGGCCAGGAAGCCGGTGGCAATCCAGAACATGGCAGCCTGGATGTGCCAGGTACGCATCAGGGAGTAGGGGAACCATTCAGAGGTGTTGATACCGTAGAAACTCTGCCCTTCCACCGTATAGTGTGCGGTAAAGCCGCCGAGCATAACCTGGAAGGTAAACAGGCCCACCACCAGGACCAGGTATTTGCCCAATGCCTTCTGGGAGGGGGTGAGTCCAACAGCACTCAGTGGGTCCTTGAGCGGAGCTTCCGGCTCCTCGTCCTCTTTACGCAGGAATGCCCATGCCCAGATCAGGCCGCCAACACCGGCAATCAGCAGAACCACACTGACTAGCGACCAGACGATGTTCTCGCCACTCGGTCGGTTGTCGATCAGCGGCTCGTGGGGCCAGTTGTTGGTGTAGGTTACGTCACTGTCCGGCCGTTCGGTAGCGGCAGCCCATGCGGTCCAGAAGAAGAACTCCGTCATCCGCTCGCGGCGCTCGGCGCTGGGCAGGGTATTTTCCTTCATGGCGTAGTTTGAACGGGTGGATTGCAGCTCAGGTGCGTCGCTGAACAACCGGCTGTAGTAGTCGGCGGTCTCGGCAATGGCGGCGGTCCTGCGTTCCGACAGGTGCAGGGTACCGGTAGCGTCTTCGTAGGTATTGGTGCGGTACTCGGTCTTCAGGTCATACTGCAGGGCGTTCTGCTGCTGGCCACTCAGGCTGTGCCAGTCCTGTCCGTATTCTTCCTGGGCAGCAATTTCCAGCCAGGTTTCCAGTTCGCGGTGCAGCCAGTCGGCGGTCCAGTCTGGCGCCTGGTAGGCGCCGTGGCCCCAGATGGACCCGAGCTGCATGCCCCCGACGGACTGCCAGGCGGTCTGGCCGTCGAGAATGCTTTCCTCGGTCATCAGGGTGTCGCCGTTGACGGACACGACCCGGTCAGGAATGGGCGGTGCGGCGCGGTAAACTTCCGCGCCGAAGTAGCCCAGTAACGTGAAGGTAACCCCCACGATGGCAATCAACAGAAACCATAGGCGGCGGTATTTGGCCATGGTCAGCTCCTCTCTGGTTTAAAGATGCGCCAATAATACATCTATAAAAATAAAAAGTAACTGGTTTGCACCATTTTTGGAGAGGTAACTACAGGGTGGTATTCATTGGTGCTAATGAAAGGCGCAGGTTGAAAGGCTTGCGCTGGCTGTTGAAATTCTGATCAGTAAGGAATATATTAAAGAAGTATTCAGTATATTTTAATGGAGGGAAGGGGATGGAGAAGTTGCTCGGATTCTCGAATGGCGCTCTGCTTGCGTCGACGGTTGGCCTGGTGGCCACTATTCTGCTCGCCTACCCGTTTGCCAGTGCATTGCCGATGGCAGGGCAGATTGTAGCCCACATCGGAACGCTGATTTTTGCCACCTGCATCAAGATTTCGTACGTCGCGAGGCTGGTGTCATTGAAACAACTGGGGAGACCCGTCCATTGATTAAAGGTAGAATGGCGACATATATTGCCGCCGTTCTGAAGAGAAGATGCTGATGATTCCCTTGCCCGGAAGAACCGGTTTCAGAATCCTTGCGTATACAAGTATCGCATTGGCTGCTATCGGCGTGGTGTTGCCGTTGTTACCGACAACACCGTTTGTTTTGCTGGCTGCGTGGGCTGCAAGCAAGGGGTCGCCGGCTTTTGCTGACTGGCTGGATAACCACCGGACATTTGGCCCGGCCATAGAAAACTGGCGCAGCAGGCGCGCCATACCCCTCAAGGGAAAGTGGCTTGCTTGCGCCATGCTATGTGTAAGCTGGTCCTTATTGTTTATTGGTGGTGCGGCACCTGTGGTGCTGGTAATGACAGGTCTGATGTTCTCGGGCCTCGCCTGTTATCTCTTAACGCGTGCCTCGTGCTAACGATGCATCTGAAGTATTGGAGTTGGTAAATGCATATCACCCGTTACACCGATTATTCCCTGCGTGTTCTGATTTATCTGGCGGTGCAGGGTGACGAACTTGCAACGATCCAGGAAATTGCAGACAGCTACGATATCTCCAAGAATCACCTGATGAAAGTGGTCCATCAGCTCAACAAAAAGGGCTATATCGAGACAGTCAGGGGCAAGAAGGGGGGCATGCGGTTGCAGATGGCGCCCACAGACATCAACGTTGGCATTCTCGTACGTGAGACGGAGCAGGATCTCAACATTGTTGAGTGCTTCTCCTCAAAGAACGCCTGCCGGATTACTCCGGTTTGCGGACTGAAGTCGATGCTTGGCGAAGCGCTGACAGCCTTCCTGGAAACGCTCGACAAGTATACTCTGGCTGACGTGATCCAGGACCAGCATCGTCCCCAGTTGCTCAGGTTGTTGCAGATTGCATAACGCTTTCTTCCCCAGGGGCGGGGGAGGAACAAAAACTTACAGTTTTGAGACATCTTTAATCAGATTGGGCGGTCCCGCTTCGATAGAGTAGTGATAACAACTTCAATCACTACAATGTCAATCGAGAGGGCGGGTTTTGCGGCTGTCCATGTTTGTGATGCTGCTCCTGTGCCTGGTTCATGGGGCGGCGTTAGCCAGTACCGGGATAACAGATCTCCGTCCGGTGATTCTGGGCGAGGACACCGAGCGCCTGAATATCTCCCGCCACCTGTCTTTTTATGAGGATGTTCCGGGCGTCTACGGGATTGAGGACATTCTGGCTGACTGGCCTGACATTGCTTCTACCGAAAAGCCGGACGAAGCCTACAACTTTGGTTTCACTGACTCCACCTACTGGTTTCACACCCGCATTGAGAACCGCGACAACCCTGAAGATCGCTGGGTAATAGAGGGGCTTTACCCGATTATTGATCGGATGGACGTCTTTTTCCTTCGTGAAGATGGTCGCATTGAGCATCAGCAGGCCGGTGACTCGGTTCCCTTCGCCAGCCGGGGGCGGACTCATCACAACATCAATTTTTCGTTCGAGCTCGCGGAAGGTGAGTCCACCGACGTGTTCTTCCGCGTCAGGACATCCGGCGCGGTCCAGATGCAGCTGCTGTTGTGGGAGAACGAAGCGTTCAGTGAAGCCGACCACCGGGAGCGGTTTGTCCTGGGTATCTATTACGGCCTTCTGTTCTGTATGGCGGCATTCAACTTGCTGATTTTCGTATCCATACGTGACAAGAACTATCTCTGGTACGTGTCTTACATTGGCTTTTACGGATTACTGCAGTTTACGCTGAACGGGCTTGCATTTGAGCATCTCTGGCCAGCAAGCACTTGGTGGAATAACCGTGCCATATCGTTCCTGATCGCCATGGGGATGTTCAGTATCCTTGGCTTTTCCAGGTCATTCCTGGCCCTCAAGGTAAATGCTCCGCGGCTGGAGCGGATATTCGTCGGGTTCATGGTGTTCTTCCCGGTCATGGCTGTGGCCTCGCTGTTCTGGCCTGATTATGGCCCGGTCATTCGGGTGACCACGTTCATGGCCTCAGTGTCGGTACTCTTTATCCTGGCCGCTGGTGGCATTTGTCTGTACCGGAATTTCAAGCCTGCCCGCTATTTCATGATTGCCTGGTCGGCACTGCTGACGGGGATGATCCTGTACACCCTGAAAACCTTCGGCCTGGCGCCCGCCAACTTTATTACTGACTATGCCATCCAGATCGGTTCCGCCTTTGAGGTGATTCTGCTGTCGCTGGCCCTTGCTGACCGCATGAGACTACTGATGCTGGAAAACCAGCAGATTCAGGAAGAAATGACGCATCGTCTTGAGCAACACGTAGCTGAAAGAACCTCGGAGCTGGAAGTGGCCAATCGGCAGTTGGAGGCGCTCAGTTCAACCGACGGATTAACCGGCGTTTTCAATCGACGCTATTTCGACGAAAGGTTGTCCGAAGAGTCGGTACGCTGCAGCCGCAGTGGCCCGCTGTCGCTGCTGATGATTGATGTGGATCTTTTCAAGCCACTTAATGACTCTCTGGGCCACCAGGCCGGTGATGCGTGTCTCAAGGCTCTTGCCGGTGCCATATTGGAAATGGTTAACCGTGGGGCGGACGTTGTGGCCCGATATGGCGGCGAGGAATTTGTGGTTATTCTGCCCGACACCGATTCGGCCGGGGCAGTACGTATGGCTGGCCGAATCCGCAGAAAGATCTGCGATGATCTCGGATTTACGTGGAATAGCCGCCGTGTCCCGGTATCCGTCAGCATTGGCGCAGCAACCGCACCGGCGGGAAAGCGGACTGACCCCGATACGCTGATCGGGGCCGCAGATGCCGCCCTGTATGAGGCCAAGCAGGGTGGGCGCAATGCCGTCAGGTACAGGGATTGCTCCAGCAGCGATGCAGGCCAGCAATCCCCGACCTATCACGATTGAACGGCGGTACTGCTGAATTCCGGTAACATCCGGTTGCGCAGGCGGTCCGGCAGTGAATACCCCAGAATACGCTTCAGCACCGTTGAGTACTGTCTGGCGAAGGTGCCGGTGTTGTAGGGAATGCCGTGCTTTTTGCACACCGCCTGCACCTGTTCCGATATCTCGGGGTAGCGATGGGCCGGCAGGTCAGGGAAAATATGGTGTTCGACCTGATAACTCAGATGGCCGCTCAGCACGTGCACCCACTTGCCGCCGGTAAAGTTGCTTGAGCCCGTCAGCTGGCGGAGGTACCAGTGGCCCTTGCTCTCACCTTCGCATTCTTCTTCGGTAAAGGTCTCCGCATCCTGCGTAAAGTGGCCACAGAAGATAACGGTGGAGGACCACAGGTTGCGGATCAGGTTGGCGCCAATGTTGCCGGCCAGCACCACCGGGGCCACCGGGAAGGTGACCAGGGGGAAGAACACATAGTCCTTGAAGGCCTGGCGCCCCCCTTTACGGAAGAAGTCCTTCAGGAACGGAATCTTCTCCCGCACGGAAATTTCCCGGCGACGAATACGCTCCGACTCCAGTTCATGCAGCCCCACCCCCCACTGGAAAAACACGCTCAGCAGCACGTAGTTAATGAACTGCAGGCTATGGGCAGGCTTCCACTTGTCGTCGTCGCTCAACCTCAGCAAGGCGTACCCGTAGTCACGGTCCTTGCCGATGATATTGGTGTAGGTGTGGTGTTCATAGTTGTGGGTGCGGCGCCAGGAGTCGCCCGTGCACACGGTGTCCCACTCGTAGGTCTGGGAGTGGAGGGACGGGTCGTTCATCCAGTCGTACTGGCCATGCATCACGTTGTGGCCGATTTCCATGTTCTCGATGATCTTGGAAATGCCCAGCGCCGTGGTGGCGGCGATGAACACCGGCGGGATAAACCCGAACGGCATCAGTACACGCCCGCCTACTTCCAGGGAGCGGTGCAGCCGCACAATCCTGCGGATATAACGGGCATCCCGCTCGCCAAGGTCTGCGATCACCTGATCACGAATGGTGTCCAGGTCCTGCTCCAGTTCTTTCAGCTGTGTTTCGTTCATTTTCTTCATGATGTCCTCCTTGCAGTACCGTCAGGCCGGCACTGCGAATATTGGGTTCAGGTGTTGAGGCGGGGCCGGTCAGATATCGATGGACACCGGCCCGCTGGGAACAGACACACAAAGCTGAATGGTTTCTTCTCCTGGCCCCGAGGCCTTTCCGGTCAGGCGATTGATGACGGTGCCGCTGGTCTTGCGGCAACTGCACTGGTGGCAGATACCCATGCGGCAGCCGTAGCGGGGGGACAGCTTCGCTGCCTCGGCAATCTCCAGTATTACCGCATCGCCTTCGGAAGATACGTCCAGATTGCTGCGCTCAAAGTGCACCGCGCCGCCCAGGGTGTCGGTATCCAGGTTGGCTGCGGGTACCGAGAAGAAGGTGCTGTGAATGCGGTCCTCGGTAATGCCCCGGCGATAGAGCAGGTCATTGGCCAGGTCCATCAGCCCTTTTGGGCCACAGAGATAGCAGCGTCGTGCTGCCAGCCCGGGAACCTCATCCAGATGCTGATCGCTGAGAAACTGCGGGGTTTCTGTCTCGTGGGTGGCAACCACCTGCAGGGTCAGGGCCGACCAGCGCCCTGCGAGCGCCTGCAGCTTTTCCGCTGCAATCACGTCCGCCTGGGTGCGAACGAAATACAGGAGGGTAACCGGTGCCAGGTAATCCGATGCCGCCATGGTTTCCAGCTGGCTCAGTACCGGCGTGATGCCACTGCCACCGGCAATGTATAGAGCCGGTTCCGGTGGGGTGGGAAGGCGGAACTCACCGAATGCTTCGCCCAGACCGATGACGGTGTCCGGTTCCAGATGGTCGTGCATCCAGTTTGTCACCAGTCCGCCCGGAAGCCGCTTGATGGTCAGCGTGACCGTGCCGTCGCTGCGCCACCGGATCGGAGAGCTGGACAAGCTGAAAGTCCTGTTGCGGCGAATGCCGTCAATATCGATGCTGATATTGACGTGCTGGCCGGCTTCGAAACCCTGCCAGCGCCTAGCGGGCGCCAGAACGAAAGTCTTTGTATCTGCGGTTTCGTTGTAGATCGCAGTTACCCTGGCCGGAGTGTACTGCTGCACCCACATGGGATTGATGCGCTCCAGCAGGGGGTCGAAAAAGGCAGCCGGATCTTCCCGGTTAAAAAGCTGCCTGCCCAGCCAGTGCAGAGTGGGTGAATTTTCCAGTACAGATATCATGTTTGCTCTCCTTTGTACTGATGTGTACAAGTGTTCACTAATGTGTACGACTGTACACACGGGGAGTCAAGCCAGCAATCAGGCGAACAACATTGTCCTATAATGACAGGTTCAGGTTATTTTCGATGCATGGATGTGTACACTTGTTGACTTGTTAATAACAGGCGGACATTACCGGGGCTATGGCAGACAAACAGCGACGCAAACCGGGGGAAACCCGCGAGAAACTGATGAGCGCGGCACTGGCTCTGGTAGGGAAAGGCCGGCACTTTGCCAGTCTGGGTATACGGGAGGTTACCCGGCAGGCGGGTGTCGTCCCAACGTCGTTCTACCGGCACTTCAGAAATATGGATGACCTGGGTCTGCAACTGGTGGATGAACTTGGGCTGGTGTTGCGTCGCATGATGAGGGAGGCCCGCGCCAACGTATTGCAGGCCGACAAGCTCATAGATGAGTCGGTGGGCATTTTCATTTCCCATGCACGCAATAATCGCAGCTTCTTCATGTTCATGGCCCAGGGGCTGGCAGGTGAGAGCCGGGCGGTTCAGGAAGGCATTCGCAGTGAAATGCGCTATTTTGCCAGCGAGCTGGCGAATGACCTGCGGCGACTAAAGGTGGCTGATCATCTCAGTGACGCCGATCTGGATATGACCTGCGACCTGGTGGTGCGCAGTGTGGCATTCAGCCTTACCGATATCCTTGTCATTTCGCCCGAGGACGAATATCAGGAGGAACAGGTCAGAAAGCGCACCGCCCGCTTCCTGCAGCTGATTTTTGTTGGCGCTGCTCACTGGAACAGTCGCCCTGAGTAACCCGGCTATCGCCGGGTGTGTGGCTGGTGATCAGGCTTTGGGAGTGGCTTTCTTGCGTGCAGCCCTGCGGACCCGGGCGGCAGGCTTTTCTTTGCTGGCAGTGCCGCCCGGCGGAGGCAATACAAGGCTTTCCAGTTCATCCAGAGCCTCACCGGTATAAACGGCCAGCTTCTGCATGCTGGGGAGTGTGTCCCGGCATCCGGTAAAACCGAAGTTCAGCGATCCGGCATAACTCAGGCAGGTGATGTTAAGTGCGCCGCCGTGGGCAATCAGCGATACCGGGTACATGGCTTCCAGCCGCGCCCCTTCATAATACAGCGTCTCTTGGGGGCCCGGCACGTTGGAGATCGTGACGTTAAAGACTGGCCGCATACGCCCGCCCATGCCCGACATAAGTTGCAGAATGTAGGGTGACATCAACAGCATGGTGTATTGCGTCAACGCCTTGCGGGGCAGTTTCTGCAGATGTTGTTTGGCCCGCCGGGTAGACTGCTTGATGTTCTGTAACCGCGCAAGAGGGTCGGCTTCGTCCGTGGCCAGCGACGCAATCATAAAGCTGATCTGGGTGCCGGTTCCCTGGTCGTCTGAGGGCCGGATGTTGACGGGAATACCCGCCGTCAGCGGCGTGTCTGGCAGGCCATCCTGTTCCAGCAGAAAACGCCGCAGGGCAGTTCCGCACAGGTAAAGGACGATATCGTTGAGGGACGCATTGGTGGCATGGGAAACCTGTTTGATACGCTCCAGCTGATAATGCTGGGTGGCTAAACGCCGTTGGCCCGTCACTCGATGATTGAGCGGCGACAGGGGGCCAGCAAAAGGTGCGGTAAGGCCATCTTCCGGATGCTTGGCCGACTGGATCAGTCTGCTCATGGCGTCCCATAGGCGCGGGGCCATATCCGCCTGTAGCTTCAATGCATCCAGTGCCTGAGAAAATGCTCCGGTTACACTGGCTTCGGCGTCTGTTTTGTTGCCCCGGGTACGTTCCGGACGCAACGACCAGGGCGGCAACATGTTGATTTCGCCAGGGTCTTTGCTCAGTACGCGCTGCATAAGCCGAACACCACTGATTCCGTCGATCATTGAGTGGTGCATCTTGGTGTAAAGGGCGAAGCGATTGTTCTCCAGGCCTTCAATGATGTGGCATTCCCACAAGGGCCTGGCAAAATCCAGCGGGTTGGAGTGCAGCCGGGATACCAGAATGCCCAGCTCGCGCTCACTGCCGGGGCGGGGAAGGGCCGAGTGGCGAACGTGGTAATCCAGGTCCAGCTTCTTGTCCACCTTCCAGGAGGGAGCAACCAGCCGGCCCAGGAGTCCGGAAAACGCCAGCTTGTAACACCATGGCGGGGCAATATCGGCATCGGCTTTCATGCGGGCAAGCATGTCTCTCAGAAAGGTTTCCGGGGCGTCTTCCGGAAGCGAGAAAATCTGCAGGTTGCCAACGTGCATCGGAGTATCTTCCGACTCCACAGCCAGCCAGGATGCGTCCAGTGTTCCCAGGCGTTTCATCGCTCGTCCTCTTACTTTTGTTTCGCCGAACGGGAAGCCGTCCCGGGCATTTCCGTTCACATAGTTGTTGTTCGCAAGTATACGCAACAACAGGGATAATCACACGATGAACGTAGCGAAAGGTTTCACTTTTTTTGCGTCGTTTGTGCTATTTTCTTTAGCCGGCTAACTTCATTAAAACAATAATCCGTGGAGGCACTGTGGAGTCCAGTCCCCTGATTTCTGCCGGGTTGCCGATCGCCCTGTTTATCATCATGATCGGAATCGGAATGACCTTGTCGATCAGGGACTTTCGTCAGGTGGCGGTCTATCCGAAGGGCATGATTGTCGGAACGATTGCCCAGATCCTGCTGATGCCACTGATTGCCTTTGCGTTGGCTTCAATGCTTGGCCTCTCCCCTGCGATCGCCGTGGGCCTTGTGATTATCGCGGCCTGCCCGGGCGGCACCACCTCTAACCTGTTTGTGTTGCTGGCCCGCGGCAATATTGCCCTGTCGATCGTGCTGACCGTAACTGCAAGCCTGATTACGATCGTGACCCTTCCGATACTCACCAACTACGCACTGCAGGTGTATGCAGGAACCGAAGAGTCCATCACCCTGCCGGTCGGGCGAACCGTGGGCATGCTGATTGGTATCGTGTTGTTCCCTGTCGCCGTGGGGATGATTTTCCGCACTCGCGCCCCGGAGCTGTCTCGCCGCGCTGAAAGCGCGGTGAGTGTATTCGGTGGCGTGGTACTGGCGCTGCTTGTGGTGGGCCTGGTCTGGGGCGTGCGTGACCAGATCTGGGATCTTCTACGTCAGGCGGGCCCCGCAACTCTGCTGCTGAACCTGGCCGGGATCTTCGTGGGGCTTTTGGCCGGGCGTGCGACCGGATTAAGTCAGCGTGAGTCCATCGCCGTTGCCGTGGAGCTCGGTATCAAGAACAGTACCATTGCCCTGCTGGTGACTCTGACATTGCTGGAGTCCAGTGCCATGTCGATTCCGGCGGCCGTTTACGGCGTTCTGATGTTCCCCATTGGCTTTGTGCTGGCGGCCTATGGCCGGAAAATCATTCCTGCTCCGGTCATCGCGAAGCCGTCGCCATGAATTTTCTCAACGGAATGACGCTGCTGCTGGTCTATCAACTGGTAGGCGAAGTCACCGTTCGCCTCCTGGCGGTGCCCATACCGGGGCCGGTTCTGGGTATGGTCATGCTGTTCGTGACCCTGATGATCCGGGGCCGCACGCCGGAGCCATTGGAGGACGCCTCAACCGCGCTGCTCAGCCATTTGTCGCTGCTTTTTGTGCCGGCCGGTGTCGGCATGATGGCCCATTTTGACCGTATCGCGGATGAATGGCTGCCGATCACCCTCGCGCTGTTCTTCTCCACGATTATTACCATGGTTGTCACCGCCGGCATCATGCAGGTAACCACGCGGTGGTTTGCCCGGCCCGGCAACGGGGGAGGGCGAGCGGATGAATGAGCCAGCGATACGGGATATCTGGGTTTATCTCTCCACCTCACCATTGCTGGGGCTGACTATAACGCTGGTGGCCTACGGTCTTGCCTATCGCCTGTACCTGAAATCCAACTCCAGCCCACTTGCCAATCCGGTGGTTACGTCCGTGGCCATGCTGATTGCCCTGTTGATGGTCACCGGCACCTCCTACAGCGAATATTTCGAGGGTGGGCAGTTTGTTCATTTTCTGCTGGGGCCGGCAACGGTGGCGCTGGCGGTGCCTCTGTACCAGCAGTTTTCCCGGCTCCGGGAGCTCTGGCTGCCGGTCACCATTTCCCTGGTCTGTGGTGTGGTGATTGCTGCAGGAAGCTCCATCGGTCTGGCCTGGCTGCTGGGAGGCTCCACAGAAATCCAGATGTCACTGGCACCAAAATCCGCAACGGCACCTGTGGCCATGGGCATCTCGGAAACCATCGGCGGCATTCCTTCCTTGACCGCTGTATTGGTCGTTGCAACCGGTATTGTCGGAGCGGTGCTTGGCACGAAACTTTTTGAATGGATGCGCATCACCGACGATAGTATAAAAGGCATCGCCATGGGGGTGGCGGCCCACGGCATAGGCACGGCCCGGGCCTTCCAGGTAAGTTCGCAGATGGGCGCGTTTTCCGGCCTGGCAATGGCGTTGTCGGCATTCGCAACAGCCTTGATTGTGCCATGGTTGGTGGACCTGATCGGGATCTAGAGGCGGAGGCACAATGATTTTCTTCAGGACATCGATAGTGATTTTTTCAGGGCTGGCGACGGT
This sequence comes from Marinobacter sp., assembly GCA_033721715.1. Lineage (GTDB taxonomy): Bacteria > Pseudomonadota > Gammaproteobacteria > Pseudomonadales > Oleiphilaceae > Marinobacter. Next base: position 8,552 of record JAWWAM010000008.1, on the reverse strand, counting down.
CTTTGCCTTTCCCGGCGCAAATGCCCAGCAGGCCCCGGACACTTCTGAAACCGTCATCAAGGTTACGTCACCCCGATTAGTCCGGGATCTTTACGAGACGCCCGCCGCAGTGTCGGTCATCGAAACACCGGATATCCGCGAAGGGCAACAACGCCTGCAACTGGATGAATCCCTGGACACCGTTCCCGGCCTGTTCTTCCAGAATCGCTACAATTTTGCCCAGAACCTGCGCCTGTCTACCCGCGGTTTTGGCGCCCGGGCGCCGTTTGGCATCCGCGGTATCCGCATCCAGGTGGATGGTATCCCCTACACCCTGCCAGATGGCCAGTCCCAGATTGACGCCGTGGACCTGGACTCAGCCCAGCGCATTGAGGTCATTCGCGGGCCCTCGTCGGTCCAGTACGGCAATGCGTCCGGCGGGGTGATCGATATTACCACCGCCAGGGGTGATGACCAGCCGTCAGGAACTCGGCTGCGCCAGGATGTGGGCAGCGACGATTACTACAAAACCACTGTCCAGGCCAACGGAAGCCAGGGAGCGACGAGCGGCATCGCGACGATGTCGTGGCTGAACTTCAACGGTTACCGTGATCAGAGCGAAGTGGAAAAAGGACTTTTCAACGGCCGGCTGTCCCATAAGTGGGAGGACGGGCAACGGCTGACGGCAACCTTCAATGCCTTGCACACACCCAAAGCCGAAGACCCTGCTGGTCTCACTGCCGCACAGGTCGAAGAGGATCGTCGCCAGGCGACGCCCAATGCCGAACGACTTGATGCGGGTCAGGACGTAGACCAGCAGACGCTGGGGCTGCTGTACGAAGCCCCAGTTGTCGGAGCCGGAGAGTGGACGGTGAGCACCTTCTTTACCCGCCGCGACTTTACCCAGCAACTGCCGTTCCCCGGTCCCAGCCGGATCGCCTACGACCGCCAGTTCTACGGAATCAGTTCGGATTACCAGCTGGATAGCGAGCTGGTCGGGTTGCCGTTGATCTGGATGGTGGGGGCGGATCTGCATCGCCAGGTGGACGAACGCCGCCGCTACGCCGTGTCATTCAACGGGGACGTTACTGCCCAGACCCAGGAAGAAACCCAGAATGGCACAACCGCCGCGGTGTTTGCCCAGGGGGACCTGGCGGTGACGGAGCACTTTAGCCTGTCTCTTGGCACCCGCTTCGACCGCCTGCGGCTATCGGTAGAGGATCACCGACTGATCGACGGGGACGACTCCGGCAGCCGCACCTACGACGAGTTCAGCGGATTTGCCGGCGCCAGTTACCGCCTTGCCCCGCGTCAGCAGTTGTACGCGACCATCGGTACCGCTTTTGAAGCGCCAACCTTCACCGAGTTTGCCAACCCCGATGGTAGCGGCGGCTTCAACCCCGACATTGAACCGCAACAGGCCATTAACCGGGAAATAGGCATTCGTGGTGGGCTCGGCGAGGGGCTCAGCTATGATCTGGCCCTTTTTTCCATCCGGGTTGATGATGAAATCCTGCCCTTCGAAATCAATAACCGGACGTTTTACGAGAACGCCGGCCGTACCGAGCGAAATGGTGTTGAATTAGGGGTGGGCTGGGACATTTCCTACGCCTGGCGCATTACCAGCGCCCTTACCCTGGCGGATTACACACTAGAGGATTTCGAGGATGAGCAGGGCAACAATGCCGATGGCAATCGCCTGCCCGGATTGCCTCGTGAGCAGTGGGTAACCGAGGTGGAGTGGCGGGGTGATGGTCAGCGTTTTGCAGCGCTGGAATGGCAGTACGTAGGTGATCTGTACGCGGAAAACAGCAACCAGACCAGGGTCAGTGATTACTGGCTGTTCGGCATCAGGGCAGGAGACACTGTTCGCCTCGGCAGCCAGAGCCTGAACCTGTACGGGGGTATTCGCAATTTGCTGGATGAAGACTATTTCAGCAACATCCGCATCAACGCCAATGCTGACCGGCCGGTGGAAGAGCGCGGCTACTATGAGCCAGCCCCAGGCAGAACTTTTTATGCCGGCATCGAATGGGTATTCTGAGAGCTGACAACAATACGAACCTCAGGGTGCTCACAACAATGCAAACAAAGTTTCTTCTTGAAGAAAGCCAGATGCTGAAGTACTGGTACAACCTTCAGGCCGATTTTCCGCAACCGCTACCCGCGGTGCTCCACCCTGTAACGCAGCAGCCAGTAGGCCCCTCGGATCTTGAGCCGCTGTTCCCCTTGTCGCTGATTGAACAGGAAGTGACGACAGAGCGGGACTTCACCCCGCCGGGTTTCCACGCCGGCGTACTGTTCGCCCGCAACGAGGGCATTGTACCGGCACCGGAAGCCAACCACGCGGTCAAGGGTGCGATTGATGAAGCCCTGCGTTGCAAGCTGGAAGGCAGGGAGGAAGTGATTCTGTTCAACCTGTGTGGTCACGGCCTGATTACTCGTCCTTCCGTTGCTGAAACAGGGTGCCCCCGCCGCCGGCGTTCAGTTGCCGGATGGCGGTGGGGGCGCCCTCGTCATCCAGTCTCAGGTCGCCGACCCCAGAGTGATTCCAGAGCCGTTCACCGGCCTCCCTGCCTTCGGGTAATCTGGGTGAAACCCGCATCCGCCGTCTTTTAGTGAACCAGTTCAGGGGCGACCATGGCGCGTACAACCAACGATTGAGGCGGTCCAGCCACTCCAGCAGACTACCGGGAAATTCATTCTTGATGCCGCTACTGGTGATCTGCCAGATCTTCGGACCGTTGGTTTTGTGGCGAAGCTGCACGTCGTAGGCAAAGGAATAATGCACATCCCCGGACAGGATCACAAAATGGCGTGGTGTTCTGGTATGTCCGAAGATATTGAGTAGAACGTTCGCGGCGCCCCGGTGGGCCATCCAGTTTTCCGCGTCCACCAGCAGCGGTTTACCAAAGAAAGTGAAGACTTTCTGGATCATTTCGATCAGTTTCACCCCGAACATGGGCGCCGGAGAGACCACAACCACGGCCTCTTCTCCCATGACCGCCTGCTGAAAATCGGTCAGTGACTCCCAATCCATAAGCCCTGAAGGGTGTCCCCGGCGAATCTCACTTCGCCATCGGTGGGTGCGGGTATCCAGTACGACCAGTCTGGGTGACGTTGGCAGGCTGTAGTGCCAGTGGTGGAAGTGCAGCAACTGATCGATCAGCTTGTCCTGGGTCACCTTATCCAGTTCGTGCCGGTCTTTCCGGGCATCAAGCAGTTCCCGGCACTTGCAAATGAGGTCCCCGAAATTTTCAGGCTGGTTACCCCAGCCCTGACATAGCAGGTACCCCAGCAGGGCATTTCCGATGATCCGCCGGGAAAAAGGGTGTTCGTAAGCGGTGGTCTCCCAGAGCGCGGAGAGGTTCCAGTCATCGGTAATGTCGTGATCATCGAAAATCATGTACACCGGCATGTTAGCGATTGCCCGGGCGGCCAGGGGAAGGCTCTCGCGAAAACCATCAATGGCAACCTGTTCTTTACGATAACGGGCCAGATCATCGGGGTTATCGACCGGTTCAGCCTCCGTAACCAGAGCCCAGGGTTCCGGTGACCATACCAGCAGATACATCGCCATCACCTCGGCGAAGGAAATCAGGTGATTGCCAGCGTTGGCGGTGGTAAACACCGGCTTTTTGACACCACCAAAGAAACGTTCGGTCAGGTCTTCATTGAATTCAGATTCCGGTAAAAGGGAGTCACGGTGGTAGTAGGCATTTTCCATCGAAGCCAGGTCACGGCTATGCGTGAGAGACGCGCCCTCCAGCGATTCCTGATAGAGGCCAAGCTGGTGAATGACACACTGAATGGCATGCAGCATCGGGCCCGCTACATCATCAGCATAAATCTGGTCGCCCGTCATAAGCAGCAGGGCCGGGATATCCTCCAGGCGTTCCGCCTTATGGAGTTCTTCATCAACCCTCACCAGACCATCGGCAGCAGAGTGGTGAGGCCTGCGGCAGGAGCCGTGGAGAATTCGGTCCAGTTTTGATTTCAGAGTGAAACCGGGACGGTCCCTACCCTCGGGGCAAAGATGAGGTGCCCAATCCCGTATCCAGGTCTGGTGTGGCTCCGCAGTGCCCTCCAGTCCAATGTCATATTCCAGGGGAGTATCCCGGGGGAGTGGAGAGTCCGGTTTAATCGCCAGCAGGTTCAGCCAGGCGTGAGTGCCAATCCGTAGGCGGGTGATCTCGTGCTCTGTCACCGGTCGGTCCAGCAAACTTTTCCCGCCGTTGAATACCTGCACAGTGAGACTGACACTCTGGCGGGTAACGAACCAGAGTGTCAGTGAGTTCGGAGTGGTGTGGCGCAAGACCGGGCCGGCCAATACCGGCCCCAATGGTTGTGCCTTCTTTGCAGAATGCCTTTCAGTCACATCTAGTCATCCCTTTGAACCTTGACCGGAGTGAGATCGCCCAGGCGGAAATCGACCTCGACCTCACGACCAGACGAGTCGTCACCTTCCACCTCAATATTGCCACTTGAGCTGACTTTAAACTCCTCGAGTTTGTCCATTCCCTCGGCCTGTGCGGCCTTCAGATAGTCGCGAACATCATCCGCAGATAACCCGTAGACTTCTCCATCGTGTTTGCGTCGCTGCTCGCGGCCAACGGAGCCATCATCCTTCATGTCCAGCTCTACATACCAGTCGCTGTCGACCCAACCTTCGAGTTCTATGTCATCGTAGTCGTCATCATCTTCGTCAAACTCGATACTACGGAACTGCGTGATGCCGTAGTCGCTGCCTGCCTGGAGAATACGTTCAGCATCCTGAAAAGAGCCTTTCGCCATTGCCGCAGGAGCGGAAATCATGCTGCCTGCCAGAGTAAGAGCTATTATCGTCTTCATGGTAATCTCCTTGGAGCCTTCGATAGTAGTTGAAACAAAACCGGCGGAAGGGAAGTTACCCTGTCAGCCTGACTGCACTTTAAAGGGGATGGGTTTACCGTAGCGTGAGTTCTCCGTTCATGATTCGTTCATCCGCGCTTTGACAGAATGACGCCATGAAGAACAGCCACGAAACAGCAAACTATTACCTCCGCCCGCGGCTGTTGCCGGTGCTTCTGGCCCTGGTGTTCGCAGCCGCGGCTCCCGTTCCTCATGCTGTCGCAGATGATGACGAGGACTGGCATCGTCTACACAAAGAGGTGCAGGCGGGCAGAATCAAACCCCTGAGCGAGATTCTCGATACTCTGTCGAAAGACTGGATCGGCGATGTTATCGATGTGGAGCTGGACACTGAGGATGGCCGGCGGATATACGAGATCGAACTTCTCGGGCCCCAGGGGCAGGTGGTTGAATTCGAAGTGGATGCGGCAACCGGCGAGATTATGGAAATGGAAGGCCGGAATATCCGGGGAATGAGGCGCTGATGAAGATATTACTGGTTGAAGATGATATCACTCTGGCGGAAGGACTTGCTGGCGCGCTGCGCAATGCTGGCCTTTTGGTGGAACTTGCGGAAGATGGCCGCAGCGCAGACTACCTGGTCAGCACTGAACGCTACGATGTCGTAATCCTCGATCTTGGGCTACCCGATGGAAGTGGCTCGCAATGGCTGGCGGGTTGGCGAGCGCGCGGAATCAATCTTCCGGTTCTGATACTGACCGCCCGGGAACGCTGGTCGGACAAGGCTGCTGGATTTTCAGCCGGAGCGGATGATTATGTTACCAAACCCTTCGAAACGGCCGAGGTTTTGTTTCGTCTCCGCGCACTGGTACGCCGGGCCCATGGTCACGCCCACCCGGTGATAACCGTCGGCGAAATTGCCCTTGACACTCACGCCGGGCAGGTTACAAGGGCTGGCATGCCGGTAGGCCTGACGGCTCAGGAGTTCAGGCTATTATCACACCTGATTCACGCGTCACCCAGGGTGGTGAGCCGCACAGAGCTTTCCGAACATGTTTATGACGGCGATCAGGAACCGGATTCGAATGTTATCGATGTTCAGGTGAGTCGGCTTCGCCGGAAGCTGGGCGGTGAGTTCATCGAGACAGTCCGGGGGCAGGGCTACCGGGTAAATGGTGGGAAAGTCTCGGAATGATGCTCGCAGGGCTGAAAAACTGGAGTATTGCCAGGCGGATGATGATATCTGCTGTGGCATTGATTCTGTTGGTGCTGCCTATTGCCGGAGGACTGCTCGCGTGGAATTTTCGCGAGGCTGTGAATACCTCCTTTAACGACCGGCTGGAATCCCTCCTGAACGTGGTGATCGCAGGTGTCGCTTATAACCTCTCCAGGGATGCATTGATGCTGGACCGGCAACTTGGCGATCCCCGTTTTGATAGGGTGTTTTCCGGCTGGTACTGGCAGGTGAGTGACGGCAGCGAACGCGTGATTACATCAAGGTCCCTGTGGGACCAGCGCCTGCCGGTCACTGAAGGTTCCCAGCCTGTTTATCGCCAGGCCTTCGGACCTCGGGGGCAGACGTTACGCCTGGCGGCGCGCACGATCCAGATCCCCAACCTGGCGGACCCGGTGCATGTGGCAGTGGCGGCTGATTTGACAGAAGTACGCGCCGAGGTGTCCCGTTTTCATCGGCTGCTGATTGTTTCACTGGCGACACTGGGTTCTCTGCTATTACTGCTTATCGGCTTACAGATCCGTTGGGGGCTTGATCCCCTGAGGCGCGTTGAAAAAAGCCTGAAGGAAGTTGAAGCCGGGCAGCAGAATGCCCTGGCGACCGATTTTCCGGAGGAACTGGCTCGCCTGGCCAGGGCGATTAACCTGGTCCTTGAGAGGGATCAGATCCTGATCGAGCGTGGGCGCTCTGCTGCAGGCAACCTGGCCCATGCGCTGAAAACACCGCTAACGGTTCTTGCCACCTTGTCCGAGCAGCTATCTACGATGCAGAAACAGGCCTTCCGTGCTGAGTTGCAGCGTTTGAATGCCGCCGTCAGGCATCACCTTGCGCGCGCCTCTGCGGCGGGCCCGGTGGGTCTTGGCAGGCAGACAGATCTGATGGAGTCCCTGACTCCTGTGTTTACGGCTCTGGACAACCTCGCTGCTCGCAGGGGGGTTGTGTTGGAGAAGGATTGCCGCGTTGTTGGGCCGGTAAGGTTTGAAAAACAGGATATCCAGGAAATTGTAGGTAATCTGGTAGAAAATGCCGTTAACTGGGCACAAAAATATGTTGAAGTGGTCATTGACCAGTCCCCGAACAAGCTGACCATTAGCGTCGGAGATGATGGCCTGGGCATGTCAGATTCACAATGCTCCGAAGCACTGAACCGGGGCGCCCGTCTTGACGAAGAGCGGTCCGGTTCAGGTCTTGGGCTTTCGATCGTGAACGACCTAGTCAGAATCTACGGTGGCACCCTTCAATTGACCCGCTCACGCCATGGAGGCTTGCTGGCCAGCATTGAGTTGCCGGTTTAGTCCTCATCCAGCTCTTTCGGCGGGCAGTGGGCTTCATCCACTACCTCGCCATCATCCACGCTCTCCAGGTGCACATCAAAGCCCCATAGCCGATGTACATGGCGGAGCACTTCCTCGGTATCGTCACCTAACGGCACCCGGTCCACGGGGATGTGCCGAAGCGTCAGCGAGCGGTCCCCGCGCACATCCACATTCCACACCTGGATATTGGGCTCGCGATAGCTGAGGTTGTATTGCCGCGCCAGTTTTTCCCTGAGTACACGATAACCGGGGTCGTCGTGAATCGCGGTAATACGGTAAACATCCTCCTGATCGTCGTTCTGGATGGCGAAAAACTTCATGTCCCGCATCACCTTCGGTGAGAGGAACTGCTGGATGAAGCTTTCATCCTTGAAATTTTTCATGGCGAAGTGAAGAGTTTCCACCCAGTCGCTGCCGGCAATATCCGGGAACCATTCCCGGTCTTCGTCGGTCGGGTTTTCGCAGATTCGCCGCAGGTCGGTGAACATCGAAAAACCCAGGGTGTAGGGGTTGATACCCGAATACCAGGGGCTGTCAAAGGGTGGCTGGTAAACCACCGCGGAATGGCTTTGCAGAAATTCCAGCATGAAGCCGTCGTTCACCAGGCCCTTGTCGTACATGCGGTGCAGCAGCGTGTAGTGCCAGAAGGTGGCCCAGCCCTCGTTCATGACCTGGGTCTGGCGCTGAGGGTAGAAATACTGCGCCAGCTTTCTCACGATACGTATAAGTTCCCGCTGCCAGGTTTCCAGTAGTGGCGCATTCTTCTCGATGAAGTACAGAATGTTTTCCTGGGGCTCCTCCGGGTAACGCTGCTTGCGCCTCACAGGGTCTTCGTCATCTTCTGTTCTGGGAATGGTGCGCCAGAGGTCGTTGAGCCTGCGCTGCTGGTACTCCTCCCGCTCTTTCTGCCGGCGCGCCTCTTCCGCGGCCGAAATCGGTGCGGGGCGCTTGTAGCGGTCCACGCCGTAGTTCATCAGTGCGTGGCAGGAGTCCAGTATCTGCTCGACCGCATCCAGGCCATAGCGCTCCTCGCACTGGGCCACGTAATCCCGGGCGAACACCAGGTAGTCAATAATGGCACTGGCATCGGTCCAGGTGCGGAACAGGTAATTACCCTTGAAGAACGAGTTGTGGCCATAGGAGGCATGGGCTATCACCAGGGCCTGCATGGG